>JAHBVU010000013.1 GCA_019637315.1 Gemmatimonadales bacterium | reverse complement strand
GCGCCCGGACGAGGGCGGCACTCTCCCTGATACCCGGCATCAGGTTCGGCAGCTTGCTGCCCGTGCCAAGCCGGCAGCCGGAGCGCCGCGATGAAAGCCTTCTCGTTTAGGCTGGAGCGTTTGCTCCGACTCCGCGGCGACGCCGAGCAGCGGCAAGCGGTGGTGCTCGGTGAGGCGGCGCGAGCGGAGGCGGAGATGGAAGGGCTCTGCCGTGATCAGCACACTTATCTGGCCGGGATGTCGGATCGCCTGCAGCCGACGGTTGGACAGGTGACGAGCGCCGGCATGATGCGAACGCTGCAGTTGACGGGGCTTGCGGCTGCCAATCAGCTCGAGCAGGCCGAGCAGGAGCGGGATGAAGCCCGGCGGCGGGCCGACACGGAGCGGGAACGCCTCGCCGAAGCGCGGCGCGAGCGAAAGACCCTGGAACGCCTCAAGGAGAATCAGCGCACCGCCTGGCGCGGCGAAGTCGATCGCGACGAGCAGAAGACGATGGACGAGATTGCGGGACGGAGTCGCGGGAGCTCGTTGCCATGAAGCAGAATCTGATTCTCGCGCTGTTCGCGTTCCTGATGGCCATTGCCGGGGCAACCTGGTTCTCGGTCTTCGTCGCGCCGGAACGACCCCCAGCGGTTGCTGAGGCGCCGACGGACAGTGTTCCGACGAGCCGTGCTGCCGTCGGCGATACCTCCATTGCGGCATCGGTTGCGGCGCTGATGACCCGGGCCGATTCGGCGCCGACGGCAACCGTCGTATCGTCCGCGACCGAGCCAGTGGTCGATTCCCGCGGGGCGCGGGAGGTGGCCAAGATCCTGATCACGATGAAGCCGAAGGCTGCAGCGGAGATCATCGAGAAGCTGACGGATGACGAGGTCGAGACAATCGTGCGGCAACTCAATGCAAAGCAGGTCGCAACGCTGCTGGGGTCGCTACCGCACGAGCGGGCCGCGATGCTGAGCCGGCGTTTGTTGACACCAACGGCCCCAACTCGGGGGGGGACCTGATGACACTGCCGATGCTGGTTGCAGTGCCGTTGCGGGGCGAATCAGCTCCAGGAACAGCGACCTCGCGCGCCTTTCGCGCGGCTGCCGCGGCGGGCGAGATCGACGGATCGTTCGAGTTGGCCTTTGGCGCCATGATCGCGTCGACGCCGGCTCGGAATGCTCCAGCTGACAGCTCCATCGAGCTGGTGCTCGACGGCGAATGGCGGGTCGATCCGGAACCGTCCGCCGAGGAAGCCGCAGGCTTGCCGGCGACGAGCCCTGAGGTCGCCGAGGCCGCAAATGGCGACGATGGTGTCGTCGTCCCGCTGGGAAAGAGTCTCGAGACGTGGCTTGCGGCTGCCGGACACCGATCGGCTCCGGTTGCGACGGAGGTGCGTCACGGGGCAGCCGAAGAGATGATCGACCTGGTGCCGATTGGCATCTCGACCGGCCTGCTGGATGCTGATCGATCGTCACCTGAGAGCGCAGCTGTCGAGGCACCCGTACCGACTGGTGCCGCTAACCAACTGGGTGACAGGTCTCGGCCGCCTGCGGTCCCGATCGCGCAAGAGCCCGGACGCGTGGCGGGAAGTCAGGACCCGGTCGTTGGTGAGCTGCCGCTGCCGGGTGCGCCCGGGCGGGTACCTCGTGGCGACTCGTCGGTCGACCCTGCGCCTGACGGCCTGGCGGGAGACCCCCTGACGGTCGCGACCGAAGCGGTGGAGGTTCCGAACCGCAGCGGCTGGGGAGCGTCATCGAACCAGTCGGTCACGACCGTCTACCACGAGCGACTGCTCGGCAATGAGGCCGCCGACGAGGAGCCGGCACTGCCGCACTCCGGTCCGGGGCGCGAACGGCTCGGCTCCCGCACCGCAGCGGGCAACCCGGGGTTGCACGACCAGCGCACCGCTCCGATGGACCTGGATGAAGGGCTTGATCCCGATGCGTTGCTGGCACGGTATCAGGCGCGCCATCCGGCCGTGGAAATTGGAGGCTTTGCGTTTCCGCTCGACCTCCCCGAAACGGTCGCAGAGGAAGCGGTAGCCCCCGCAACGGGTCGCGGGCGTGCCGAGTCGGCTGAGGTCTCCGCGTACGAGCGCTTGCGCAGCCAGGTACTTGGCGGGCAGGGTGAGGGACATGCAGGCAGCCGAAGGCATCCTGGTGCGGAGGGCAACGGGCGCGAGTCAGGCGGCCAGGCCGCCGAGCAGCGTGCGGTTGCTGCGACCCGTGCGCTCGACGATCTCCGGGTTGCCCGGGCTCCGGCCCCGCTGGCAGAACCCGCAGCGGGCGCCGTGCGACGGGAGACTGGCGAAGCGGTGCTGCTCGCCGCGCCGACCACGGCGCCACAGTCGGTCGACTCTGATGGACCTGAGATCGTCCCAGTGGCTCGCCCGGCGGCCGGATCAGCTCCCGCGGATCCGGGCGATCGGATTGCCCGGCGGGTCGAGCATCTGATGCTCAACATCGCCGATGAGCAGGGCGACTACGGGCGACTCAAGGTATCGGTAACCGGTACGTCCGTCCGGGCCACGATCATGCCTAACGACCCGGCGCTGGCTGAACGACTGACCGTCGACCTGCGTCAGCTTCGTCAGCAACTCGGCGATCGCGGCTTTGCCGACGCGACCGTAACGGTGCAGGCGCCGAAGGCGGTCGACGGGGGCGTCTCGTCATCGACGCTGCTGGTGCGCGATGTCGTCGACACCACAGGATTCGAGACCAGAATGACGGATCGTCCCCGGGCTGAGGACCAGCGGCGGGAATCGCCGCGGGATCCGCGAGACCCGGAGCGTGAGGAACAGCGGCCATCCCATCGGTCGCGGGATCAGAAGCAGCACAAACGAGGAGGACAGGAATGACATCACCGCTCTCGGGCCTGGGCGGAAGCCCGACTGCACCGGTGCGGGATCGCCAGGAACTCGGACGGGACCAGTTCCTGTCGCTCCTGGTAACCCAGCTCCGGCATCAGGACCCGCTCAACCCGCTGGCGCCGGACGCATTTGCGGCGCAGCTGGCACAGTTTTCATCGGTGGAGCAGCTGACGCAGCTCAACAAGGCGTTTGACGCGCAGCAAGCCGAGTCGATTGCCCGGACCCTGCTCGACAAGACCAATCTTGGCGCCTCGCTGATTGGCCGTCACGTCGTTGCGGAGGGGAATCAGCTGGTGGTCAGCGGCGGGTCGACCTCGTTCCAGGCCGAGGTGGCCAGCCCGGGTGGACGCGGCACCTTGACCCTCTATGACGCGGCCGGGAATGTGGTGGCAACGCGCGATCTCGGAACACTGCGCGGTGGGGTTCAGACGGTTACTCCCCCGGGCGGACTTCCGTCCGGCGTTCACCGCTATTCGGTGCAGGTCGAAAACTCAACCGGCGAGAATGTCGCCGTTCGCACCTATACACAGGGCGTCGTAGATGGCGTCTCTTTCGAGAGCGGCCAGGTGCTGCTCCGGATCGGCAGCATCCGCGTTCCGCTCGACAGACTTTCTGAAATTACCCCCCTGACGTAAGGAGATACGCTCCAATGATGCGCGCGCTGTTTGCCGGTGTGTCCGGCTTGAAGAATCAACAGGTGCAGATGGATGTTATCGGCAATAACATCGCAAACGTGAATACCGTGGCGTTCAAGTCGTCGCGTATCACCTTTGCCGAGTCCTTCAACCAGCTGCTCCAAGGCGCCACCCGACCGCCCGAGAACTCAGGCGGGCGCAATCCGATGCAGATCGGCAACGGTATGCGGGTGGCCAGTATCGACACCAAGTTCACCCAGGGAACGGTGCAGTCCACCGGGGTCAAGACGGACGTGGCCATCTCGGGCGACGCCTTCTTCGTCGTCGCCGGCAACGGTCGGGCCCTCTACACACGGGCCGGTAACTTCCAGTTCGATGCCAATAACCGGCTGGTGTCGCCGTCGAACGGCTTCATCGTCCAGGGCATCAACGCTGACCCGAACGGCAACTTCTCCTCGTCCTCGGCGGTGACCGGAATCGATCTGTCGCTCAACCTCAAGTCGCCGGCCCGCGCGACCGACGCGGTTCGGCTCGCTGGCAATCTGAACCTCAATCAGCAGATCACGGAAACATCCCCGACCACCGTGTCCGAGCCGCACCAGATGTCGATTACGGTGTACGACACCGCTGGACAGGCGCACAATCTGGTGATGACGTTCCGCCAGGTCTTTGCGGGAACGCCGCCGGCGTCGAACAACACCTGGAGCTTCTCCATCACGACCGAGACCGGTACCGTCGAAGCCATCGACAACGCGTCTCCAGCCGCGACGGCGGCGCTCGACGCCGATCAGGGTCTGGTCACGTTCAACGCCAGTGGCCAGATGGTCGACTTCAGCAACGGCATCACCGATCTGTCGACCGAGTCGGTGCGGATTCGGGTTACGCCGGCGTCCGGTGGGACCCCGTTCGACATCACCATCGATCCGGGCAGCATCAACGACATCAACGGGTTGTCGCAGTTCTCGAACCCGTCGAACGCCGTCTTTACCTCGCAGGACGGCTACAGCAGCGGTGACCTGGCCGACATCTCGATCGACGCGAGCGGCGTCATGACAGGCTTCTACACCAACGGCGTGAGCCGGCCGGTTGCCCAGTTGTCGCTGGCGCAGTTCAACAACCCGACCGCGCTGCTGCGCCGCGGCGACAACATGTTCGAGGCGTCGCCGAACTCGGGCGTTGCCGTGCTGGGCTTCGCGGGGTCGAGCAACACCTCGAGCATTACGGCATCGGCGCTCGAGTCATCGAACGTTGACCTGTCCGAGCAGTTCACCGAAATGATCGTGGCGCAGCGTGGGTTCCAGGCCGCTGCCCGCGTCATTACGACGGCGGATGATATGCTTTCGGAGATGGTCAACCTCAAGCGGTAAGCCTGGGTTCAGGTGGTCGGGTTCGGGGGTGAGGTCGTCTGACCGCACCCCCGCGCCGCCGTTTCCGCCCCCCCGGCTCGGCATTTTCCGCCGAGCCCCGCACGGCAAGGAATTCCTCCTCGGTCGTTAAGGGGCAATCGCCCCGGATTCACGCCCCTGTTGACAGTTTCTGTAAGTCGTTCAAGTAAAATGAGATGGCGTCTAGGGTTCCGGCTGGGACCAGCCTGCCATTCTGTGGTATGTGCGTTGCCTTTGCCACTCGGCGGGTAGTTCCTGTCCTCCGAGTCAACGCAGGGGAATTATGTCCGACGCAGCAACGCCAGAAACGGGTGCCCAAGGGGCAGAGGCTCCCAAAGCCCCGAACAAGCTGATCCTTCCCCTGGTCGTGGCAATCATGACGATCGCGGGTGGCGCGGTCGGCGTGATGGTCATCGCTCCAATGCTCGCCCCGCATCAGACCGCCGCGCTGGATCCGGCGCTGGGTACCGACTCAGCGACGGGGAAGAGCACTGGCAAGGAGTCCAGGGGCCCGATGTTCCGGATCGACAATCTGATCGTTAATCCGGCCGGATCGCAGGGCTCCCGCTTCCTGATGGTCTCGGTTGCCGTCGAGACCAGTAGTGCCTCGCACGAGGAACAGTTGCGCCGGCAGGAAGCGCAGATTCGCGACGTGACCATCTCGTTGCTCGAGCGCGAAACGATGGAGTCGCTCAGCCAGGTCGGGATTCGCGACACCCTCAAGAACCGGCTGGCGGACACCTTGTCAGTGATCACCGGCAGCCGCTCGAAGCTGCGGGTATTCCTGCCACAGTTCGTCATTCAGTAGCCGGTCGATCACTATGACGAGCGGCATCAAGGGACGGGCGGGTGGGCGAAACACCCTGACGCAGCGCGACGTCGATCAGCTGCTCTGGGGCGTCGCGCCCTACAACTTTCTGCGCCCGTCGCGCATCTCGAAAGATCACCGACTTCAGCTGGAGCCGATCTTCTCGCGGTTCGCGCTGTCGGTTCAGTCGACGCTATCCTCCCGGCTCCGCATCCCGGTCGACGTCACCTGCACCTTCGAGCAGGCGACCTTCTCGGAGTACATCCTCTCGATTGGCAACCCCTGCGCGGCCTTCACCTTCTCCTTGTATCCGGATGACCCGCGCCTCTGCGTGCT
Organism: Gemmatimonadales bacterium; assembly: GCA_019637315.1. NCBI lineage: Bacteria > Pseudomonadati > Gemmatimonadota > Gemmatimonadia > Gemmatimonadales > Gemmatimonadales bacterium. The sequence continues at coordinate 98,357 of JAHBVU010000013.1, read as the reverse complement.
CGACCTGAGTACCGATCTGGCGTTCTTCATTCTCGACCGTTTGTTCGGTGGCCCCGGTGAGATGGGCGGTTTCCAGCGCGCGCTGACCGTAGTGGAACGCACGGTGGCGCGCGGCATTGCCGACAAGATGGTGATGCATTTCAAGGAAGCGTGGCAGGACCACCTGATTCTCTCGCCCGAAGTCGTGGGATTTGAATCGACTCCGGAAATGCTGCAGGTCACCACCCCGGAAGACAGTGTTCTGGCCGCCAACCTCGAGGTTCAGGCGGGCAGCGCGACGGCGGCGATCTCGATGTGCATCCCGCTTGGTCTGCTGGAGAACTATCTGGCTGAGAAGAGCAGTGCCAGCCGGCAGCCGACCCGCCAGGTGGTGCCCCCGGTTCAGCAGCGAGCCGTCGAAACCGCGGTGCGTGGCGCCCAGGTCGACCTCGTTGCGCGGCTGCCGCTTCTCAAACTCGCGGCCCGCGAAGTTGCCTCGCTCAAGGTCGGTCAGGTCATCCAGACATCGCATCCTGTTGATGGGCCGATCGAACTGCACATCAACGGCACCCGTCGTTTTCTCGCCCATCTCGGACAGTACCGTCGTGCCCTGGGGCTCCGGATTGCCGGGGCGGCTCCAGCCATTCCCGCACCCGCCTCACGCGCGACACGAGGGAGGATTCAGTGACCCAATCAGCTTCGGAAGCAGGCATGGAACCTTTGAAAGACCTGGCCGGTGTCCCCCCGACGACCTCGGCCCCGACATCGCTCGATACCTTGCTCGACATGTCACTGCCGGTGTCGATCGAGTTCGGTCGAACCACCATGACGGTCCAGGACGTGCTTGGCCTGGGCGTCGGGTCCGTGATCAAGCTGGAACGGATGGTCGGTGAACCGATCGACATCTACGTCAGCGACCGCAAGCTGGCCGAAGGTGAGGTCGTCGTCGTTGGCGAGCACTTCGGCGTCCGGATTACTCGGATTCTCGCCGACCAGGAGGACGAGGTCGCGTGATGGGAGACGGGTTGCCCGGGTTGCTGGGCGCGATGGCGATCACGATCGGCCTGCTCCTGATGGCGCTTCGCCTGCTGCAGCGGCTCGATCGTCGTGGTGTTACCCGCGGCAAGGTCCCCATGTCCGTGGTGCAGCGCCTGCCTCTCGGTCCGAAACAGGGTGTCGCCCTGGTTCGCCTGGGGCGCAGGGTGCTGGTGGTTGGTACCTCGGAGCAGGGACCGACGCTGTTGACCGAGCTGCGGGGCGAGGACCGCTTGGCGGCCATCGGGGATCTGCCAGCGGCCGATCCCGATGCCGCGCCCATTCCCGCGCGGAAAGACCTCGAGCTCAAGCGTCTGCTCTCCCGGCTCTCGCTCAGTATCCTGACGGCGCTGGCGCTCGGCGGCTCGGCCGTCAGCGCGCAGGAGGCGGGCCGCCCTTTGCCGATTACGCCCCCGACGTCGGTTGCTCCGCGCCCCGCTGCGCCGGCGGCGCGGGTGCCCGACAACATCAAGGTCAAAGCCCCCGAGGCGCCGGCAATCGACGTCAGAATCGGTCAAGGAAACGAGCAGCTGCGGCTGAGCGGAACCGTCGGACTGGTTGTCTTCCTCGGCGCCATGACACTGCTGCCGGCGGTGGTGCTGCTGATGACCGGATTCACCCGGATCCTCGTCGTGCTCCACTTCCTGCGGTCGGCGCTGGGTACCCAAGGCAGCCCTCCCGGACAGCTGATGGTGGCAATTGCGGTGCTGCTGACCGGCGTCGTGATGCACCCCGTGTTGACTGAGGCGAATCAGACAGCCATTCAGCCGTACCTGGAAGGCCGGATCGACCAGAACGAGGCCTACCAGGCAGCGGCGGTGCCGTTTCGGCGATTCATGCTGGCCAACGTGCGCGAAAAGGACCTTGCTGCATTCACGGACATGACCGGCGCCTCCGAGGCGCAGTCCGAAGACGACATTCCGCTGATGACGATCATCTCGGCCTTCGTCACGAGTGAGCTGACGACAGCGTTCTGGATGGGGTTCGTCCTGTTCATTCCGTTCGTCGTGGTTGATCTGGTCGTGGCCACGTCCCTGATGAGTCTCGGCATGTTCATGGTCCCTCCGGTCATGATCTCGCTGCCGTTCAAGCTCTTGCTCTTCGTGCTCGCTGACGGGTGGTCCCTGGTGGGCCAGAACCTGGTCGCGAGCTTCAACCGGTAACGATCGATGAGTGCGATTCAGGCGTCGGAGCTGATTCGGCAGGCCGTGATGCTGACACTGGTGGTGGCAGCACCGTTGCTGCTGTCAGCCATGATCGTCGGCTTGATCGTGACGCTGATCCAGGCCGTCACCCAGCTGCAGGAACAGACCCTCACCTTCCTGCCCAAGCTGCTGACCATGGCGATCATGTTCGTACTGACGCTGCCCTGGATGATCCGCAAGCTGAGCGAGTTCGTGATTGTGGCGATTCGCTCTCTGCCGTCGGTGGCGAGCTGATGGACGCCGCGGCGACCAGCCTCTTTGCACCGGGTGTCTGGCCCTCCTTCGTGCTGATCTCAGCGCGGATCTCCGGCCTGATGATCCTGTCGCCGTTCTGGTCGCTGGTTTCGATTCCACGGCCCAGCAAGGGCGCGTTGATCGTGGTGCTGGCGGCGATTCTGACGCCACTGGCCGGGACCGTGCCGTTTCCTGATCGGGTGCTGAGCATCCCGATGCCGCTCATGATGGAGTTCACCATCGGTCTGGTGATCGGTCTGTGCGCCGCGGTGGTTGCGCATGCGCTGATGCTCGCGAGCGAAGTCATCTCGATGCAGACAGGTCTTTCACTCGGCCAGGTGCTGACACCGAATCTCGAAACCGGCGGTCCGGCACTGAGCCAGCTGTACTGGTTGCTTGGCCTGGCCGTGTTCGTCGGCATCGACGGGCCGACGGTCATGCTTCAAGCGCTGGCGCGGAGCATCGTCGATTATCCGCCCGGGTCGTCGTCGATCACGTTCACGGAGGGTCCGATGGCCGTGCTGAACCTGACGGGATCGGTCTTCCGGTATGCGATCCAGATTTGCGCACCAGTCATGGTGGCATTGACCCTGGCCAATCTTCTGATGGCGATCCTCAGCCGTGCCGTGCCGCAGCTCAATGCCATGGCCATGGCATTCGGTGTGACCCTGAGCATCGGGCTGCTGATGATCGGGCTGTCGCTGTCGCTGGTGGTCCGTGCTTTGACGAAGTGGTATGCGACCTCGATCGGCAGCGCCGATGGGTTGTTGAATCTGATGATCCGCAGCGGAGCTCAGTGAGTCATGGCCGAGGACGAGGGCTCAGACAACAAAACCGAAGCGCCAACACCGAGGCGCCGAGAGAAGGCGCGCGAAGACGGCCAGGTTGCCAAGAGCATGGAGCTGAGCGCCTCTGTGATGCTGCTGGCCGGGGCCGCGATGCTGGCAACCTTTGCCGGCAATTTCATGAGTCGGGGCATCATTGACATCTTCCGCACCGGCCCGACCTGGATCACATCCGAACAGCCGAGTTTTCTTGGCGCCGTGGCCCTGATCCGGATCGTAGTGCTGCGGATGGCGGCGATGCTGGCTCCGCTCGGCATCGGCCTGGCCGTCGTAGCGGTTGCCGTGGGTGTACTGCAGTCGCGCGGCGTGGTCTCATGGAAGCCAACGGCGCCTGATCTGTCACGCATCAATCCGATCAAGGGTTTCGGCCGCATCTTCGGCGCCGAGGCGCTGATCAATCTGGTAAAGTCCACCCTCAAACTGGTTGTCCTGGGTCTCGTCGGCTACCTCGTCTTTCGTGCGGCCTGGCCGCACTTCATTGGCCTGGTCGACGAAACGCCGCGGGAAATCGGGAACGTCATCGGCTCCGCCGCCTTTCGGCTCAGCGCGACGATCGCGCTAGCCTTTCTCGCCATCGGTGTGCTCGACTACGGCGTCCAGTTCTACCGAATGGAACAGAAGCTCAAGATGGCGCGGCATGAGGTTATTCAGGAGCACCGCGAGCAGGAGGGCGACCCGCACATCAAGGCGCGGATCCGTCAACTCGGTCGGCAGCGGACTCGGCAGCGGATGCTTTCACAGGTGGCCAAGGCCGACGTGGTCATCACTAACCCGACCCACATTGCCGTCGCGCTGAAGTACGACCCCAGCGTCTCTGGTGCGCCGATGGTGCTCGCCATGGGACAGCGCAAGTTGGCTGAGCGCATCAAACAGATTGCCAAACAGTCTGGGGTGCCAACCATAGAGAACAAGCCGTTGGCCCGAGCACTGCTGGCAACGGCCGTCGTCGGGGCCCCCATTCCGCCCGCTCTGTACGTGGCGATCGCGGAGATCCTGGCGTTCGTGTATCGGACCCGGCGCAAGATGCCAAGCGCATTGGCGCCGACTGAACGGAGCCGCACATGACCGCGCCGACACTGGCCGGCGCCCCGATTCGTCCGCAAGGCGGGGGAATGCCCTCGCCCGGAAGCGCTGCCGCAATCAAGGCGCCGCGGGCTACAGGCGCACCACCCGCGACCGGGCGCGCCAGCGGCGGCGGTCTGGGCGCCGAGACCTATCTCGCCATCGGCGTGGTGGTCATCGTTGCGCTCCTGATCGTGCCGCTGGCGCCGGTCGCGCTCGATGCGCTGCTGGCGCTCAACATCGGTCTGTCGATTCTGATTCTGCTGGTCGCGGTGTCGTCGAACGACCCGCTCGATTTCAGCGTCTTTCCGAGCGTGCTGCTCCTGGTCACGCTGTTCCGGCTTGGACTCACCGTCAGCAGTACGCGGCTGATTCTGAGTGAGGCAAAGGCCGGCCGCGTGATCGACGCGTTCGGTGGGTTCGTCATCGGCGGAAACTACGTTGTCGGCCTCGTCATCTTCCTGATTCTGGTCGCCATCAACTTCATGGTAATCACCAAGGGTGCCGGTCGCATCGCGGAAGTCGCGGCTCGGTTTACCCTCGATGCCATGCCAGGACGGCAGATGAGCATCGATGCAGACCTGTCGGCCGGGTTGATCGATGAGACCGAAGCGCGGACCCGCCGCGAAGAGATTGCCCGATACTCCGACTTCTACGGGTCGATGGACGGCGCCGCGAAGTTCGTTCGGGGCGATGCGGCCGCCAGCCTGGTCATCACGGCTGTCAATCTGCTGGGCGGTTTCGTCATCGGTGTGACTCAGCAGGATCTGTCCGCGATGGACTCGATGACGACCTACACTCGGCTCACGGTCGGCGACGGTATCGTCACCCAGGTTCCCGCACTGATCGTCAGTACGGCGGCCGGTATCCTCGTGACCTACGGCGCCAACAATCCGGCGATGGGCATGGCGATGAACCGCCAGCTGCTTCGTTCGCCGCGTGTCATGTTCATTGCCGCGGGCATTCTCGCCATGTTTGCCGTGGTGCCGGGACTGCCGGCTATACCGTTCCTGCTGCTGGCCGCTGGCGCCAGCGGAACCGGTTGGTTTGCCCGGAAGGCGAATCTGGAGGAGGCCGAAGCTGATCGCCGCGCCGGGGAGGATGCCTCGCCCACCTCCGTTGGTCCGGCCGCAGCGCCCATCAAGGATCTGCTGGCAGTCGAGCCGCTTGAGGTGGAGATCGGCTACGCACTGGTTCCGCTCGTCGACGAGGCGCAAAATGGTGACCTGCTCAAGCGCATCTCGCTGACCCGCCAGAAGCTGGCACTCGAGCTCGGCATCATCGTGCCCTCCGCCAGAATCCGCGACAACATCCAGCTGCCGGCAACGGAGTACGCCATCAAGCTGCGAGGCATTCGGGTAGCCGGCGGCGAGGTCATGCCGCGATTCGTGCTGGCCCTCGATACCAGCGGGGGCGCCGCCCCCATCGAGGGTATTCAGACGACCGATCCGAGCTTTGGCATGCCGGCCGTCTGGATCTCGCCCGACCTCCGCATCGAGGCCGAAGCAAGCGGGTATACCGTGGTCGAGCCGGCAACCGTCCTGTCGACCCATCTGATGGAGACGGTGCGCGAACACGCAGCCGATCTGCTGACTCGGCAGCACACCCGCGAACTGCTCGACGGCGTCAAGGAAAGCCATCCGGCGCTCGTCGACGATGTCGTACCAGGCAAGCTGTCGCTTGGAGCCATCCATCGTGTGCTGCAGCGCCTGCTGCGCGAGGGCCTGCCGATTCGCGACCTGGTCAGCATCCTCGAAGCACTCTCGGACGGTGCCGACACCACCAAGGATCCCGAGACCCTGACCGAACACGTGCGCCGGGCAATGGGGTCGATCATCCTGCAGCTCTTTGCGCAGAGCGACGGCAGCATCCGCGGGATCACGGTGGGGCCCAGGCTCGAAGCCGCCCTGATGCAGCTGTTCAGTCCGCGTCCGCTTCGTGAGGGCGGGGCGCGGACCATGGATCCCGACGAACTGACCGACGCGTTGCGCCGTCTCAACGAACTCGTTGTGTCGCATCGCCATGACGGACATTGGCCGGCGCTGATCGCGCCGCCGAGCCTCCGCACCGGAATCCGGCGGCTGGTAGAGCCGGTCTTGCCCAAGCTTCCGGTGCTGTCGCTCGGTGAGCTGCCGACGCAGGCCCCGATTCTGAGTCTCGCTACCTGGGAGTTGCCCCGTGCCAGTTAAAACCTTGGTCGGATCAAACGTCGCGGTGCTGCTTCGGCAAGCACAGACGGCCATCGGCGCCGATGCGGTGATTCTCCACGTGCGGCGCTTCCGCACCGAAGATGGCATCATGTTCGAGGTGGCCGCGGCCGATCCGGATACGGCGGCCCGAGGTGACCTGGTGGCGCGGTCCGCTCCGGTCGCTGCCCTCGAGCTGATGGTGCCGGCGCAGCCGCCGGAAGGCCCGCTGGTCATTGCACTGGTCGGACCCACCGGTGCCGGCAAGACCACAACTCTTGCCAAGCTAGCCACACATCCGCGCGTATTCGGCAATCGCAAGGTCGGCCTGATCGGACTCGATACCTATCGGATCGGGGCGGTCGAGCAACTCAGGACCTATGCCGAGATTGCCCGCCTGCCGATGGAAGTCGTCTGGGGATTCGATGATCTGGGTCGCGCGCGTCAGCGGCTGGCTGGGTGCGATGTACTGCTCGTCGACAGCCCCGGACGGAGCCCGCGGCACCGTCAGGATCGCGAGTTTACCGCCGAGCTGCTGCGGATGCTCGAGCCCCGCGAGGTGCACCTGACCGTGCCGGCGTCGATGCCGACGCACCTGGTCCGCAACTTGATACGGGAGCAGCGGACGCCGGCAGTGACACACTTGCTCGTCACCAAGCGCGACGAGGCCCCGGACGAAGCGGGGCTCTTCGAGCTTGCCGTGAGCCAGAATCTTCCGATTCGCTGGACCACCGATGGCCAGGATGTGCCCTTCGATCTTGGCTCGGCCGATCAGGGCCTGACCGCGGCACGGATCAGCCGGCAAAGCGGCAGCACGCTCTACGAGGCGGTGGCATGAACGATCAAGCATTGCAGTTGAGGCAGATGACGGCACAGGTCGTCGTCGAGGCTGAGCCGACGCCGCCCAAGCCCGTCTACGTCGTCGGGAGCGGAAAGGGCGGCGTCGGGAAGTCGGTCGTGGCGGTGCTGGTGGCGCAAGCGATGGCTGAGTCTGGTCGTCGGGTGCTGCTGGTCGATGGCTCTCAAAACCTCGGGCACCTGCATGTGCTGCTTGGTGTAGCCATCGATGCCCGCCTGGAGCAGGTGTTGCGTGGAGAGGTCGAACCAGCGCAGCTCGTCTGCCAGGTGTCCGAAGGCCTCTGGCTGCTGCCGAGCGATTCCGGCGCCGAGTCGCTGTATGCCCTTCCGGCGGTCGACCAGGCCCGCTTGCACCATCGGCTGCTGGCGCTCTATGACGACTTCGATGTTGTCGTGGTCGATGCCGGCCCGGGCGTCGAAACCGCTGTGCGCCTGGCCACGATGGGTGGAACCAAGCTGCTCGTCGTCACGGTGCCCGAAGTGTCGGCACTGACCGACGCGTATGCGCTGATCAAGCTCGTTCATGCTCAGCTGCCGACCCTGCCGATCGATGTTCTGGTCAACCGCGCCGTAGCGCCTGAGGAGGTCGATCAGGCCTTCGATCGGTTGGCCATCGCGGCCGACCGGTTTCTCGGGCGGACGCTGCAGTCGGTCGGTGGGTTGACCGAAACGGGCGCCTTGCGGAATACCATGCGGCGGCCCGGCGGCATTCTCAGCGATCCGCAACTGGCCGACCTTCGTCGCGAGGTGCGCGAGCTCGCGGCCCTCTTGCCGGCGGCAGAGTCGCCTGCTGCGGTGGCAACTGGAGGGACACCATGACGGCCTTGACCGACGCCCTCTGGCAACGGTACGTCACCCACCGGGATCCTGAGGCGCGGGCGCAGCTGCTCGACCAGTATCTCGGTCTGGTGCATCACAGCGCGCGCGACATGGCGACCCGGGTTGGCCACGCGGTTGATTTCGACGACCTGCTGGGCGCGGGTACCTTGGGCCTGGTTCAAGCGCTGGAGGGCTTCGATACCACTCGCGGCCTGGCGTTCAGTACTTACGCCATGCGGCGGATTCGGGGGGCAATTCTCGATGAGTTGCGCAGCCGCGACTGGCGGCCCCGAAGCGTCCGGACCAAGGGAAGGCAACTCGCGGCGGTCGTCCAGGCGCTCGAGACCAAGTACGGTCGCCCGCCCGGGCCGGAGGAAGTCGCCTCGGCAATGGGCATCGAACTCGACACCTACTTCCGGATGAAGGAAGACGTCGACGGCGGCATCATGGTCTCGCTCACCGGCTCGGTCGCGCGCGGGGGCGACGACGCTCTTCGCTTGGAGGAGACCCTCGCGGATCCCGAGACCGGCGCTGTCGTCGAGGAAATCGGGCGCCAGGAAACGCTGAGCCGGCTCAAACTCGCGATTCGCGCGTTGCCGCCACGAGAACGGACGGTGCTGTCGCTGTACTACTACGAGGAACTCAATCTGAAGCAGATCGCCGAGGTGCTCCACGTTACCGAATCGCGGATCAGTCAGATCCGGACTCAGGCGCTCAAGCGGTTGCGGGAACTACCGCTCGTCAAGGAGGGTGGATTGTGAACAAGCGACTCTGGATCAGTGTTGGCACCGTGGCGGGTGGCTTGGGCGTCGTCTCGGTTGCGAGTCGGTGGAACGAGCTGGCCCAATGGTGGACTGGCGCCGGACCGGCGCTTGCTGCGATCGAGCAGGGGCTCGGTGCCGCGCGCTGGCCTGCGCTGCTTGCTGCTGCGACCCTTCTTGCCATCGGTGTCACTGCCACGCTGTGGCGGAAGCGGCGTCAGGCCCGGGGCGGATTTGCCGAGCCGTGGCGCACCGTCATCGAGATGTCGAAAAAAGGCCAGGGCGCGTCGGTCATTGCCCAGGCGACCGGTCTGCCTCAGGATGCGGTCCGGATCATGCTTGGCCCGATTGCCGTCGACCCGACTTTTCCAGGTGGCAAGTCCTTCCGGTCATCCCAGCCGGACGCCGCCCAGCCGGTCGCCGACCGCCAACCAGCCGTCCGCTCCTAACCCATTGAAATACAGGGGGTTGCATTGCAGCCCCCTGATTCCGTCCGCCCGGCACATCGGTTGCCTCCCTTGCCAGACAGGAGGTCGACCATGAACACGTTTACCGGGATACTGACCGCAGCCAAGACGATGTCGTATTACAGCCGCCGTCAGGAAATCACAGCCAACAACCTCGCCAACGCGGGCACTGCCGGTTTCAAAGCCGACCGGCTGGTCGCGCATCGACCGGGGGACTATGACTCGCCGGTTCCGGTCGAGGCGACCGACCATTCGCAGGGCAGCCTCCGGACCACCGGTCGGACCCTCGACATCGCTCTGGAAGGGCGCGGCTATCTGACCATCGAGACCCCCTGGGGCGATCGCTTGAGTCGGGGGGGCAGCCTCAAGCTGGATGGCGAGGGTCGCCTCACGACCGACGAAGGCTATCCCGTTCTTGGCGAGCAGGGGTCGATTCTGCTGCAGGGGGCCACGATCGAGATCGATCCGGACGGTACGGTGCGCAGCGACGGCCAGCCGGTCGATCGCCTCCGCCTGGTAGTGCCGAACGAGGGGGTCACCCTGATGAAAGAAGGCTCGTCCCGCTACGTCGTCCCACCGACGGAACTGACCCAGGCCGAGTCGGTTCAGGTCCGCCAGGGGCAGCTCGAGGAAGCCAATCTCAATTCGATCGGCGGGATGGTGTCGCTGGTTGAAATTCAGCGCGCCTACGCAGCCAGTGCAACGGTACTTCGGACCATGGACGGGGTGCTCGGGTCGGTGACCCGCGACATCGCCAGGGTCTAGGATAACAGGGAGCGAATCGCATGAATCCCGCACTACGGACCGCCGCGAGCGGCATGATTGCCCAGCAGCGCGCCATCGACGTGATTGCCAACAACCTGGCCAACGTCAACACGACTGCGTTCAAACGGAGCCGCGCCTCCTTCGAAGACGTGCTCTACGAAACGCTCCAGGGCGAGTCACTCGTCAACTATCAGAGTGCGGAAACGGTCGGCCCGATCCAGGTGGGTAAGGGTGTCCGGGTCGCCAACGTGCTCCGCCTTCACCAGCAGGGCACCCTGGCTGAAACGGGTCGCCCCTTCGATCTCGGCATCGAGGGCGACGGTTTCTTTCAGGTGCAACGTCCCGACGGATCGTTGGGCTACACCCGCGACGGCAGCTTCACGCTGTCGAGCACCGGTGCCATGATCACCAGTGCCGGGTATCTCCTGCAGCCGGGCGTCACCATCCCGGCCGACGCCACCGAGGTCACCATCTCGGCCAACGGCATCGTGTCGGTGCGTACCGGCGAGGCGGGCGCTATGCCGGTCGAGGTGGGTCGGATCGAGCTGGCCCGATTTACCAACGTGACCGGGCTGGAAAGCCTGGGTGAGAATCTCTACGGCGAAACGGTCGCGAGCGGCCAGCCGGTGCTGGGCCAGGCGCAGGAAGGCGGCTTCGGCCGGATCGTGCAAGGCTCGCTCGAAGCGAGCAACGTCGAGATCGTGCTCGAAATGACGGATATGATCGCGGCCCAGCGCGCCTACGAAATCAATTCCAAGGCCATCCGGGCCACTGACGACATGATGCAGATCACCAATGATCTGGTTCGGTAGTCTCCTGCTGACGCTCGCCGCGGCCTCGGGCGACTCCGTGCCCGACGGTATTGCGGGGCGGGTGCGCGCCGTGCTCGCGTCTGACTGGAAGGTTCCCGCGGATCGCGTCGTGCTCAGCTGGGGGCGGGTGGCCTCGCGCGCGGCGCTGCCGGATTCCGCGCCCGTCAGGGTGCTCGGCAGCGGACGGGATGGTCGCTACGTCGTGGCGATCCGGCTTCCAGCAGGCGAGGCGGCCGTCTCGGTGCGTGCCGGGGTTGCCGACTCGGTCTGGGTCGTGACGCGACCGGTGTCCACCGGCCAGCGGCTTGCTGCTGCCGACCTGGCGCGAGAGGAGCGCGCCGTGTGGGGGCCGCCAGCTTCGGACAGCGGCGGGACACCCATCGGATGGGAAACCCGCCGCAATCTCGCCGCGGGCGACCTGGCCTCCGGGGCCAACGTTGCCGAGCCGGCGGTCATCGAGCCCGGCGATCGCATCGATTTCGTCTGGGAACAGGAGGGCTTCCGGATCGTTCGTGAAGCGGTGGCCGCTACCCGCGCTCGGCGCGGTGAGCGGGTCGTCGGGCGCGATCTGGAAGGACGCCAACAACTCACCGGTACCGCAACGGGGCCGGGGACCGCTCGTTTGGAAGGGAAGGGACGTCGCTGATGCGATTGCTGACAGCTGCCGGCCTGCTGGCCGTCATCACCGGGAATCTTGCTGCGCAGGACCCGCCGCCTGCCGCCGATACGGCAACGCGGCTTGCCGCCGTGCCGGCCGCCATGACCACCCAGCGCGCAGGCTGGTTTTCCGACCGGTTCCCGCTCCGTGCCGGCGACCTGCTGACGATTGTGGTCGATGAAGCGACCGCGGCCAGCGAGCGGGTCTCGACCCGCGCCTCCGCCGACCGCGGTCAGCGCGCCAAGCTCGGAATCGGGATCGATCCGGCCAATCGACTGGGTCCGGCCAAGGACTTTTCGACCGGTCTCGAATCCTCGTCGAGCGATGTCGGTGAAAGCGGCCGACGCGGCCAGCTGACCGCCGTGCTCACCGTCCGCGTGCTGTCGATCGACGCCAACGGAATCGCCGCCATCGAGGGCTCCAAGAACGTCGTGGTCGACGGCCGGACCCAGCAGGTGCAACTCAAGGGGCTGGTGCGCGCCGAGGATGTCTCGTCCCGCAATCTGGTGTCGTCGTCGCGAATTGCCGATGCCGTAATCACCTATAACGGGAAGAAGATCGGGCCGCGCAGCGGTATCCTCGGCAAGATCCTCTCGATTCTCTGGCCATGATCTCGACTCGCCGCCGCGCGATCCGTCGCGCCAGTGTCTTGCTGATCCTGTTCGGGCTGATTGCCGGACTGGACTCTTCCGCCGCTGCGCAGCAAGAAGCGCGGATCGGCGATCTCACCGTTCGGCAGGGTGTCGTGCCACGCCGTCTGGTCGGCTACGGCCTGGTCGTCGGTCTGGACGGTACCGGCGACCGAAGCTTCGGAACCGGAAGCTCCTCGACGATGACCGTGCGCTCGGTTGTGAATCTGCTCCGCCGCTTCAATATCGAGGTGCCGCCGGAACAGCTCCGGCTGCGCAACGTAGCGGCCGTGCTGATTACGGCAGAACTCTCGCCCTACCTTCGCCCGGGCGGTCGCTTCGAGGTGCAGGTTGCCGCGATGGGCGACGCGACCTCACTGCGCGGCGGAGTGCTTTGGATCTCGCCGCTCGTTGCCGATCCCAACCAGCCGCCGCTTGCCACAGCCCAGGGCGCCATCGTCGTTCCGACCGATGGCAGCGGCCGCATCAGCACCCGGCAGGGGAATGCGGGCCGAATTGCCGATGGTGGCGTGCTCGAGGTCGATCAGCCGGTCGTGGCCTTCGCGGGCGAGCCCCGCCTGGCGCTGCGGCAGCCCGACCTGCGCACGGCCACCAGGATTGCGGCCGCGATTGCTGCCGCGTTCGGAGCCGGCACGGCACGGGCTGAAGATCCTGGCAGCATCCTGCTCAACCCTGGAGCCGAACGTGCCGATAGTCTGAGTGCGTGGCTCGCGGCCGTGGATACCTTGACGGTCACCCTGTCCGAATCGCCGCGCATCGTGATCGACGGTCGCGACGGCACCGTGGTCGTGGGGGGCGAGATCCGGCTGGGTGCAGCGACGGTCAGCCATCGCGGCATCACCGTGCAGGTTGGTGGTGAGCCTGCAGCCGCTCCCGCAGGCGAAGCCGCAACTGGCGGTGGCAGCGGAGCCGGCCTGGTTCGCGCCAATCCTGGATCGAGCGTGCAGACGCTCGTTGCCGGGCTGCATGCGGCCGGCGCCCGCCCGCCCGAAGTGGCCGCGATCTTCGAGGCACTTCGCGCCGCCGGCGCTGTTCGGGCTGATGTGATTGTCCGATGACGGATATCCGGATCGGAACGCCGGGACTGCCTGGCAACGGTCAGAGAAACCAGGATGAGCGGCTTCGCGCCGCGGCCAAGGAGTTCGAAGGCGTATTCCTGACCCAGCTCTTCAAGGAGATGCGCGCCACCGTCCCGACCGAGGACGAGGGCCCGGGTCAGGAGATGTTCACGGCTATGCTCGATGAAACGCTGGCCCGTGCGGCCGCGGCACGGTCGGAGCGCGGCCTCGGAGACGCCCTATATCGTCAGCTCGCATCACGGCTGGCGCCCAACGTAACGGAAACGGGAACGGGACATGGCGACGGCAGTCGATGATCGGCAGGTAGACCTCGCCTGGGACGCGGTCGACGGGTTGGGCTCGCTGGTGCGCAGCCTGCGGGCTGAGCAGGATTTGCTGGTCGAGCTGCAGGCGCAGCTGGTCGAGCAACGCGCCGGCCTGGCCGTCAACGACACCGCCCTGCTCGAGCAGGTGGTACAGCAGATCGGTCGGACCCTGCTGACGATCCGCGAGGCCCGTCGGCAGCGAACCGTGCTGGTCGAACTGATCGGCGGGCAGGGTGCTACGACGCTGTCCGAGGTGGCGGCCCAACTCCCCGGGTCCGTGGCCGATCCGTTTCGAGCGATCTGTCGGGAACTGCACGCTGTCGCCCTGATGGCCAGTCAGGAACTGCAGGTCAATCAGCTCGCGCTCCGCCAGGCGATCAGGCTCGGTGAGCAGTTTCTCCAGCGGCTGCTGACCACGCCGGGCACGATGACGCCCGACCCGGAAGCAGAGCGTGGCATGTTGCTCAACGAGCGAGCCTGACCATGTCACTCGGGAACCTCCTCTCGATCGCCAGCGGCGCCCTGCAGGCGCACCAGCGCGCGATCGGCACCATCGGCCACAATGTGGCCAATGCCCAGACTCCTGGTTACAGTCGGCAGCAGGTGCAGCTGACCGCTGCATCGCCGCAGACCCTCGGACATCTGCTTCAGATCGGCCGTGGAGTCGATGTCAATGGAATCAATCGCGTTCGTGATGCCTTCTACGACACCAGTTGGCGACAGGAAGCCGGCGCCGGCGCTCGCTACAATGCCATGCGGCAGGCGCTCGAGCAAGTCTCCGGCGTGCTGGGCGAACCGAGTGATGTTGGCATCACGGCGGCGCTCGATGCGCTGATCGACTCCTTCCAGACCCTGGCGTCGAACCCAGCCGACCCCACGGCGCGTGCCGTCGTCGTCGCGAACGCAACCGTCCTGGCAGATCGGTTCCGCAGCATCGATACCCGGCTCGATGGGATCTCCCAGAACATCGTCGCGGAACTCCGGCAGACCACCAGCGAAGCCAACGGAATGCTCGCGGAGGTCGACGCCCTCAACAGCCAAATTCGCAAACTGGGCGGCAATGCCCCCGATCTGCTCGACCGTCGCGATGTGCTGCTCGACCGACTGAGCCAGAACTTCGATATCCGGGTGGTGGGACGTGATGCGGGTACGGTCGACGTGCTGCTCGGTGGCATTCAGCTGGTCAGCAGCGGGGGAGGGGTTCAACCCCTGTCGATCGGAGGAACCGGACCCTATCAGCTGCAGTTAGGCAATCCACCCGCGGCGATCGCTCCCAAGAGCGGTTCGCTCAAAGGCCTGCTCGATGCTGCCGAGACGATCGGCGTACGGGGAACCTCGGTGGCCCGCGCTACCGGCTTGCGTGGCCAGCTCGACGATCTGGCGCTGGGTATCGTCTCTGCCGTCAACGGAATTCACGCCAGCTACGATCCGACCATCAATCCGCTCCAGCCGACGCTGACACCGGCTCCGACGCCGCTCCGCGCCATTGGGCCATTCTTCAACCCGACCGGCGTCACCGCCTCGTCGATTGGGCTCGACCCGAGCATTCAGGCCGATCCGACGCAGATTGCGGCAGGCTGGAGCACCGCCCCGGGCGATAACAGCATCGCGCTGCGCCTGGGTGAACTGCGCTATCTGGCCGTGCCGATTCCCGGCACCACCACCGCCAACGGCAACTCTCCGGCCGTCGCGGCTGGTCCGGCGGCCGCTCTGGCCGACTACTACACCGGCGTGGTTGCTGCGCTTGGCGTCGTCACACAGGACGCCGGCAATCGCGCAGTAGCTCAGAGTGTCCTGGTTGGCAACATTACGGCGCAGCGTCAATCCGTGTCCGGTGTCAATATCGACGAGGAGATGGTTGCGCTGATTCAACACCAGCAGGCCTACGCCGCGGCCGCCCGCCTGGTGCAAGCCGCCGACGAAATGCTTCGGGAACTGATCAACTTAGGTCGCTGACGGGTAAGGTAAGACGGGCTCTCGTGCCGCCACCGGTGCGGGGCTCCCAGCTCAGCGTGCCGCCCGAGCGCTCGGCCAGCGATCGGCTGACGAACAGGCCGATCCCGGCGTGGGTGGCCGGATCGCGGGTCGTCACGAAGGCCGTTCCGGCATCGGGGCCAATCGACTCACCATCGTTGTCCACACTGAGCGACACGGTATTGCCGCTGTGCTCGACAGTGATTGCAATCGGCGTGCTGGCCCCATTGGTCGCTTCCTTGGCATTCGCAACCAGGTTGAGCAGGATCTGCAGCAACGCGGTGCGCGGAATCGCGGCGACAATCGTGGCGGGAGGCTCGACCGCCAGCGGCACCGTGGGAAGGTTGCGTTGCAGGTCCGTCAGCTGCTGCATCGCAATCACTACCTCGGCAATGTCGGTGTGAGCGGTCGCTGCGGGAGAGGGATGCCCCAGCATCGCGAGCAGGTCGAGACCTCCGACCATGTCGTCGAGTGCCCGTTCGATTCGAAACCCGATCGCTGTTCCCCGGCTTTCTTCGCCCAGGCTCGACCCGAGCGCGACGACCTGCAGGTTGTTGCGAAGATCGTGGGCGATGCCCCGCAGCAGCTGCTGGATCACGTCGGCGCGATTCAGCTTGATCAGTCGGTCGGCGAGGACCGAAGAGGGCACCGGTTGTTCGGAAGGCAAATGCGGGCTCATGAGATAACGGTTTAGGAATAGCGCTAAAGCTTATCCCGCAAACCCGAACCCGGCAAATCCGCAGCGCAGGACCTGCGGCTACGTCGGCATGCTCGCCCGTTCCACCCAGACACCCGGAACGATAGGGTCGCTGCGGTGGCGGCGCAGAATGGTATCGAGGATGGCTGAGGTGATGACCGAACCTCGCGCCATCAGCTTGACGCCCGCGCTCGTTGTCAGGTCCTCAGCCACGACCATACCCTCGGCCAGGCTGTGGACCGGCAACCGAACCCGGGTCTCCCGCCAGCCGCCCTGACTGGGGGCCGCCAGGATCGCGTCGAAGTGCGCGACGGCCAGGGGGTCATACCGGGTGCCGGAGTGCTGTCGCATCTGCTCGAGCGCCGCGTCGGCATCGGCAACCTCCCCCGAGTCGAGCAGCCGCAGGTAGTCGATCACCAGGCGGAGGATGCGAGAGCGCAGCGGAATCTGCCCCTGGCGGAGTCGATCCGGATGACCGGTTCCGTCCCAGTTCTCGAACATCGCGCCAATCAGTTCGGCGGCGCCGCCCAGACCCTCGGTGCGTTCCAGCAGCTCTTTGGTTGCCACTGCGTAGCGCCAGGCATCGCCCTCCCGGAGGTCTTCCGGTCCCTCCGCATCGGTGCGGTCGGCGCGGAGCAGAAGCTTGCCGAGTTCCTGCAGGCGGGCCGCGACGTCGAGATCGTGCTCGAGCGTGGTCGGAACTTCGAAGCGCTCCGCCAGCCGCGCCGCAAGGCGGGCGATCTCACGGCCGCGGGTCGCGCTGCCGGGCACGGAGAGGTCGATGATATGTACGAGCAGGTCGAGCAGCTGATGGAGCCGCAGCTCTGCCTGACGATGCAGCCGCTCGAGCTCGACCTTGTCGGCTCGGAGCTCGTCGTGAATGCTCTTGATCCGGAACCAGACGTGCGCCTTGCCGAGCAGCTCGCCCCGGGAAATACCCGGCGGAATCACATCTTCGATTCGTGCGGTCGGCGCCAGATCCGCCAGGCTGAGCTCCGGGCTGATCAGGACCATCCCCGTTCCGCGAAGGCCTTCCTCGGATCGCATCGCGCTCGTCAGCGCCAGTCCGTCCAGCGCCGGCGGGCTATGCTCGGCAATCACCATGTCAGGCGGTGCCGTCCCGGACAGCCTCATGGCCTCGTCGGGGGTCGTCGCGACAGTCAGAGCCAGACCGTCGACCTGCTCGAAGATCTCGCGGTAATGCGCCGCGATCTGCTCGTCGGCAACAACCAGGAGGAGGCGGCCGGTCAGCTGCATCTCAACGTACTCCGGGCCTGAAGCCGCTGGGTTCGGGAGCAGGCTGCGGCAGAGATGGGCCGGACAGGTAGCGATCGAGCAGCACGGTGATGGTGACCCGGCGATTGCGCGGGTCGAATGGCGCGTCCGGATAGCGGAGCTCGCGATCGGCCATGCCCCGGATCTCAGAGATCCGGTTGCTGGGTACGCCGCCTTCGCCGAGGATTCGTCGGGCGGTGTTGGCTCGGTCGGCCGACAGTTCCCAGTTCGAGTAACCGGTGGTCGAGGCGTAGGGGCGCGAGTCGGTATGGCCCTCGATCTGAATCTGGTTCGAGTCCCGGGCCAGCTCGCGGCCGATCAGTGTGATCAGCTCGCGCCCGTGCGGGCTCATCGCGGCGCTGCCGGACTGAAAGAACTGGGCGGTCGAGTCTTCGAGCAGCTCGATCCGCAGCCCATCGTCCGTCAGGGTGATCTCGATCCGGTTGCGCAGCGAGTCGAGCAGCGGAACCTTGCCCAGCTTCTCGCGAATGTCCTCCGCCAGACGCAGCAGGCGGTCGACCCGGATGTCGATGATCTGAGTCGGAGCAAGCGGCCGTGCCATCTGGGTCTGCGCTCCCTCACCCGGCACGATCGAGGAGCCGAACTCGTTGGCCCGCCCGAGCGGGTCCTGGAAGTAGCCCGCGATGGCGGACTTGACGTCCGAACTCTGATTGACGAGCCAGAGCACCAGGAACAGGGCGAACATCGCCGTCATGAAGTCGGCAAACGCGACTTTCCAGGCGCCGCCGTGATGGCCGTGCCCGGCGACTTTCTTCTTGACGATGATGATGGGCTGTTCGCGGTCTTTGTTTGCCATGGGCCCGCCCGCTTACTTCGGTTTAACGGACTTGCAGGCAGTTTCCATCGAGGCAAACGTCGGACGCACGTCGGCAGGTACCGCTCGGCGCGCAAACTCCACAGCCACGATCGGAGCCAGCCCCTTGGCAAAAGCGACCACGGCGGCGCGAAGTACCTGGTACAGGTTCTGTTCCGAGGCATTCGCATGCTCGATGGCGGTGGCCATCGGCCCGAAGAGACCGTAGGCGAAGAAGACGCCGAGCATCGTACCTGTCAGTGCAGCGCCGACCTTGTAGCCGATCTCCTCCACCGGGCCCGCAATCGCCGCCATCGTGACGATGATGCCGAGCACGGCTGCGACGATGCCAATGCCGGGGAGCGCGTCTGAGACCTTCTGGAGCGCACTTGCCATGGCCTCTTCGTGGTGGTGGTGCAGCTCGATCTCGGAATCCATCAGCCCGTCGAGATCATGCGGCGGTACGCTGCCCACCAGCACCAAACGCAGATTGTCGCAGAGAAACTGCATGGCGTGGTGATGGTGCAGCACGGAGGGGTATCGCTTGAACACCGCACTCTTGTCCGGACCCTCGATATGCGACTCGATCGCGACCAGGCCGTCTTTTCGGGCAATCTGAAACAGCTCGTACAGCATCTTGAGCGTGTCCAGATAGACGTCGGCATTGATGCCCGAGCCTTTGAAGATGCCGCCGATCTTCCCCATCATTCCCTTGAGCACAGGAACGGGGGTTGAGATCATCATGGTACCGAAAGCGGTGCCGAGGATGATGATGACTTCCGAGATGTGGAACAGCGACGGAATGCTGCCGCCAGCAATGGAGAACCCGCCCAGCACGGATGCGAGTACGACGACGACCCCGATAATCGCAAACATGGTGGACTCTGATCAACCCTTCCTGAGTGCCGGACAGCCGCCTGGCTCCGGCCAAGTATCGGCGGCTGTGGGGGCCATCTTGAGGGCAGGGAGCCGGCCGACCCGGAAGGCCGATCGGTGGCTGAATCCTGGTCGGTGGACCGATCTGATCACAGTCAAGCGTCCGGTCCGACGCGCTGGAGCTTCCGGCGGCGCTTGTCGGCGTACAGTGCCAGGTCAGCGCGCGCCAGCAGCGACCCGAGCGGTTCCTGCTCA
Organism: Gemmatimonadales bacterium; assembly: GCA_019637315.1. Taxonomy (NCBI): domain Bacteria; kingdom Pseudomonadati; phylum Gemmatimonadota; class Gemmatimonadia; order Gemmatimonadales; species Gemmatimonadales bacterium. The sequence goes on along the minus strand of JAHBVU010000013.1, from coordinate 78,746 downwards.
CGGCCGTCGTACGACACCGTTCCGACGCTCACGGCCAGGTTGAAGGGCAGGTTGCTCTCCCCATTGGCGCGGATCAGGTTGGCATCGAGGCGCCGGCGAATGGTGGCTCCCTCGTCGCCCGAGGTATCGAGCGCGAGTACGACGAACTCGTCGCCCCCGTGTCGGGCGACCACGTCCGATTGACGGAAGGTCTGGCGCAGCACGGATCCGATCGCACGGATCGCGTGATCACCGGCTTCGTGCCCGAAGCCGTCATTGATGGTCTTGAGGTCGTCCACGTCGAAGAAGAAGACCAGGAAACGGTTCCCGGTCCGGGTCGCGAGCCTGAGATGGCCCTGCGCAATGGTGGTAAAGCCGCGCCTGTTGAGCAGACCGGTCAGCTCGTCGGTCAGCGATTGGCCCCGGAGAGAGGTCAGGATCTGCTGCCGTTCGATGCCGCATCGCACCGCGCGCGCCAGGCTCTCGGCGCTCAGATGGGATTTGAAAACCATGTCTTGCGCGCCGAGCCGGATTGCCTGCAGGGCAACGGCCTCGTCGCTGCTTCGGGACAGGATCACGACGGGCAGGTGCGGTACCAGTCCGGCGAGCGCAGTATACGTGGCCAAGCCAAGGCTGTCCGGCAAATCCAGATCGAGCAGCACTGCCTCGACGGAACCGGTCGTGACCCGTTCTTCCGCCGCTGCGAGGGTCGCCGCCGACTCGACCACGAAACGCGCCGTGCGCGAGCGGGCCAGCAGCTGACGAATTCGCATCGCGTCGACCGGATTATCTTCGACGACGAGAACATGAATCAGTGGGGAAGCCGGGAGCGCGTTGCCAGCGCCCGCAGCGCCGAAACCGGCGAACGGGACTGGGGACGTCAGTGGGGACGCAGCAGTAAACGTCGTCACGTGAAACTCGGGCTCTCCCGGAAATGGGTTTCATCGGTCGGACCAGCCTCAACATCGGGGCTCGGCCGCCAGCCGAGGCGGAAAAAACCTGCCGCCCCGCACGGCCATTTAGCAGGGCCTGTGCCATCGGGATAGGACTCTTCCATGTTGTTGATTTGTAAGTACTTGCCGTGTGAGACCACAGTCGATCCGGACCTCGGTTATGGCCCTGGCCGGAACGATTTTCCGCCAACCGAGCGATTTGCTCCGATCGGGGTGAGACTGTGACTGGACCCGACGGGTCGGCGCTGTCCGACTCGGTACGCTCGCGCTTGCTCGCGGGGCGGATCGACTATGCGGGGCTGTTTCCGCCGGCGGGACTTCCCATGGTTGAGGCGGTTGCGAACTACGCCAGTTACCGTGGCTCGACCGACGCATGGGCGCTGGGACGGTTCGTGGTTCCCGCCGCACGGCTGACCGAGTGCCTGGCTGCAATCGCGGCCGTCGGCGGGTCAGCCTGGCAACTGAGCGTGACTCTCGGCGCTGATCCTGTGGTCGACTTGGCAGCGGCGGATCTGCAGCAGCTATCTGCGGCCCGCCTCGGCATCGCGCTGGACTGCTTCGAAGGGCGGGTCGACAGCGCCGATGCGGTCCAGCGTCTGGCCCGGGCGTTGGCTGGGAGGCGCTGCTACGGCGAGGTTCCGCTCGGCACAGGGCGGGATGCTGTGCTGGATGCGCTGGTTCGGGCTGGGGCCCGCGCCAAGATCCGGATGGGCGGCGTGACACCCGAGACCTTCCCCGACGCAACCGCGGTGGCGGCCTTTTTGGTTGCCGTGAGCGCTCGCCGGTTGCCCTTCAAGGCCACCGCCGGACTTCATCATCCCGTGCGCGGCCGGTTCCGGCTGACCTATGAGTCGGGAGGTCCCTCGGGAGTGATGTTCGGATATCTCAATCTGATGGCGGCTGCAGCGCTTGCCTTGCAGGGTGAGGACCTCGCGCTGGTTCGGGCGGCGCTCGAAGCAGAGCCGCCGGCAGCCTTTCGCGTTGCTGCGGATGAGCTGATGTGGGGCAACCGTCGGATCGATCTGACCGGCCTGTCGGATCGTTTTGACGGTTTTGGGTCTTGCTCCTTCCGCGAGCCGGTCGACGAACTTGAGCCAGCGGTGCTGTCATGACCAGGATTACAGATCATACGCACGACCCCGCCGCCTCGTCGTGGGTCGAGTCTGCCGAGCAATCGCGGACCGATTTTCCGATTCAGAATCTGCCCTTCGGTGTCTTTCGCCGCTCCGGGTCCGGGCAGCCCGGGCGTGTCGGGGTCGCGATCGGGCGCGAGGTAGTCGACCTTTCGGCTCTCAGGCAGGCGGGACTGCTGACCGGGGTCGAAGGTCCCGTGCTGGACGCTGTCGGTGGCGCGTTTCTCAACGGCTTGATGGGGCTGGGTCGCCAGGCGTCCCGTTCGCTTCGGCACCGCCTCTTTGCGCTGCTCGAACGGAACGCGCCCGACCGGGAGCTGGTCGGCAGGTGCCTGTTTCGAGCCGATGATGTCGAGCTGCTGCTGCCGGCCGTGATCGGCGATTACACCGATTTCTATGCCTCGATCCATCACGCCACCAATGTCGGCAGCATGTTTCGACCGGAGAATCCCCTCCTGCCGAACTACAAGTACGTTCCCATCGGCTATCATGGCCGGGCTTCCTCCATCGTGCCCAGCGGCACGCCCATCCGCCGTCCCATGGGACAGATCAAGGATGATCAGACGCCGGAGCCGGTTTTCGGGCCGAGCCGCTCATTCGACTACGAGTGTGAGTTGGGGGCCTGGGTCGGGCCGGGCAACAGCCTCGGCAACGTGATTCCGCTGGCGGAAGCCGAGCAGCAGATCTTTGGACTGTCGATCCTGAACGACTGGTCCGCACGAGACATCCAGCGCTGGGAGTACCAGCCGCTCGGTCCGTTTCTGTCCAAGAGTTTTGCCAGCACCGTCTCGCCATGGGTCGTGACAACCGATGCGCTGGCCCCGTTTCGGGTGCCGGCGTTCGATCGCCCGGCCGGCGATCCAGATCCGCTTCCGTACCTGGCGTCAGAGGCCAACCAGCGGGGCGGGGGCTTCGACATCCAGGTCGTGGTCGCTCTGAGGACGGCGCAGATGCGCGCCGAGCAGCTCGAGCCCGAGCCGATCAGCCGCGCCTCGTTCGCATCGATGTACTGGACCATGGCCCAGCTCCTGACGCACCACGCCAGCAATGGCTGCAACTTGCGGCCGGGAGACCTGCTCGGCAGCGGAACCATTTCCGGTCCGGATCGGGAGAACCGAGGCTGCCTGCTGGAACTGACCTGGCGGGGCACCGAACCGCTCACGCTGCCAACGGGTGAGGTCCGGCGGTTTCTTCAGGACGGCGACGAAGTCGTGATGCGTGCCTACTGTGAACGTCCCGGCGCCGCTTCGATCGGATTCGGAGAATGTGCCGGCGTGGTGCAGCCCGCCTGAGGAGTGTCATGCCGCCCGTGCGAACCACGTATCTCGAGCTGACCGACCCGCGGACGATCGTGGCCGGCCGAACGCCAGCTCCGGATGCGGCCCTCGTCCGCGTCGAGGAACCCTGGCCGGAACTGTCGCGGTTCTACTACACCGCCATCGGCGGTCGCTGGCACTGGACCGACCGACTGGCGTGGGACTGGGAAACCTGGCATGCGTACCTTGCTTCGCCCGGGGTCGAAACCTGGTCTCTGGCTGTCGGTGGCCTGCCGGCCGGCTGGTGCGAGCTCAACGCGGATCCCGACGGATCGGTCGAGATCGGGTACTTTGGTCTGATCGGTCGGTACAGCGGCCGTGGCTTGGGCGGCTGGTTTTTGGAGAGGATGTTGCGTCGAGGATTCGAACTCGGCCGTCGGGTCTGGGTTCATACCTGTTCTCTCGACGGTCCGGCGGCGCTCGCTAACTATCTGGCCCGCGGCATGGTGCCGTTTCGCGTCGAGGAGATGGAGCGCGCCGTGGCGGCCGTCCCGCCTGGTCCGTGGCCCGGTGCTGCTCGTTCCTGGGAGGAGCAATGAGTCTTGCCGATCAGCGGACCGACTACGGCCGGGGCGCGCTCGATGAGGCTGCGGTCGATCCGGATCCCATCGTTCAGTTCGAACGCTGGTACGCCGATGCGATGGCGTCCCAGGTTCCTGAGCCGAACGCGATGACGCTGGCAACGGTCGCACCGGATGGCGCGCCCTCGGCGCGCATCGTGCTGCTCAAGGGCGTTACGGCAGAGGGGTTCAGCTTCTTTACCGACTACCGGAGCCCGAAGGCGGTTGCGCTCGAAGCCAATCCCTCCGCGGCGCTGGTCTTCTTCTGGCAGCCGTTGGAGCGCCAGGTGCGCATCAACGGACGGGTCGAACGGGTGGCGCCCGCCGAGTCCGCCGCCTACTTCCACTCGAGACCGCCCGGCTCGCAACTGGGCGCCTGGGCCTCCCGGCAGAGCAGCGTGTTGCCCGATCGGGCCGCGCTGGAGGCCGACCTCGCTGCAACGGAAGCGCGTTTTGCCGGTGGGGCGGTGCCGTATCCCGAGCACTGGGGCGGCTACCGGGTCGTGCCAGACACCGTTGAGTTCTGGCAGGGCCGGACGAACCGGCTCCACGACCGGATCCGGTATCGGCGCACGGATGCCGGGTGGCAACGGGAGCGGCTGTCTCCCTGACCCGAAACGAATGCAAGCCCCGCAACCATCTCTGATCGGAGCCTGGCGATGACGAGCCCGTCGCAACTGCGGCGCATCCCCGCGCTCTTCGAACGATGGCTGCGCCCGCAGTAGCGAGGCTCGAACGGCTGACCCGCCAGGGGTTTGGTCTCAACGCCGGGCTGGCGGTTGTGAAGCTGACGGCGGGGATCCTCGGCAACTCGTACGCCCTGGTCGCCGACGCGGTCGAGTCGATCACGGATCTCGTCGGGTCTGCCATTGTCTGGGGCGGTCTCCGGATCTCCGGACGTCAGGCCGACCGCCATTTTCCGTTCGGCTATGGCCGGATCGAGGCGCTGACGACGATCGTCGTCGGACTGATGCTCCTCGCGGCCGCGGTCGGTATTGCCATCGAAGCCGTCCGCGAAATCCGGACGCCGCACCATGCTCCCGCTCCGTTTACGCTGGTGGTTCTGGTGGCCGTGGTGGCGGTGAAAGTGGCCTGGTCTCGCCACGTGATGCGGGTCGCACGCCAGGCGGGCAGCGGCCTCGTCGCGGCCGATGCCTGGCATCATCAGAGCGATGCCATCACATCGGTCGCCGCATTTCTGGGTATTTCGATCGCATTGATCGGTGGCCAAGGCTGGGAGTCGGCAGACGATTATGCCGCGCTGCTGGCATCGGGCCTGATCTTCTGGAACGGGCTCGGCATCGTTCGGCCTGCGGTGGCCGAGCTGATGGATCGCGCACCAAGCGATGAGTTGCTGGCCGAGATCGACCGCGCGGCGCGCACAGTGCCTGAAGTGCTCGCGACCGAGAAAATCAGGGCCCGGAAGATTGGTACCGTGCTCGCCATCGAACTCCACGTGCAGAGCGATCCCGCCCTTTCGCTTCACGAGGCACACATCGTCAGCGGCAAGGTCAAGAGCGCCATTCGTCGCGACCTCCCGGCCGCGCACGATGTGCTGGTGCATATGGAGCCGTTCGAGGAATGAGCGACCTCCTGACTCGATTCCACGCAGCGCTCGACGAGCTGGGTGTCAGGGATGGAGTCGCCCTGGTGGCCGTATCGGGCGGTCCCGACTCGATGGCGCTGCTATCGCTCGCGGCAGAGGCGGCACCCGTCCGGGGACTTGCCCTCACCGTCGCGCACTTCGACCATGGGATCGCCGTCGAGAGCGCACGGGTGGCTGAGCTGGTCCGGAGCATGGCGGCGCGCTGCCAGTTGCCCTTCGTATCCGAGCGGGGCTCGCTAGGCGCCCGGGCCAGCGAAACCGCGGCCCGGCGGGCCCGGCTGGCCTGGCTCGACCGCGCCGCCGCCGAGGCGGGTGCATCGTGGATCCTGACGGCCCACCACAGGGACGACCAGGCCGAGACCGTGCTGATGCGCGTGCTCGAGGGGACCGGGCCGGCCGGGCTGGCCGGCATTCCGGACCGCCGAGGCCCTTGGGTTAGACCGCTGCTCGGTGTGGCGCGCGACGAACTCCGGCGCTACGCCGCAGCGCGGGGGCTCGACATCTGGGACGATCCGAGCAATCTGGACCCCCGCCATTACCGCGGCTGGTTGCGGGGTGAGGTGCTCCCCGCACTTCGCGCTCGCCTGCCAAGCGTCGATGCCAGGCTGGTCCGCCTCGGCCGCGCCGCCGCCGAGGATCGCCAGGCCTGGATGGCCTTGCTGGAGGAGCTTCCGGGACTCGATCTGCGCCACGAACCAGGTGGGGCTTCCGTTGCTGTCGCTCCGCTCAACGGGTATAGTTCGGCCATCGTTCGGGGGGTGCTCCGCGCTCTGGGAGCCAGGTTCCGGCTCGGAATCGGCCACCGTGAAGTTGCGCGGGTGCAAGTCCTTTTGGAACAAGGAGTTTCCGGGCAGGCAGTCGACCTGCGCGGAGGCGCTGTGGCACAGCTGGATTTCGATCGGTTGCGGCTCTTTCACCCGATCGGTCATCCAGAACACTACGACGTTGCGCTTCCATCGGCTGGACAGGACCTTGTCCTGCCGGGCTGGCACGTCGAGGTGCGGGCAGAGGCACCGCCAGAGCGGATCCCTCGCGCGGACTGGACAACGTGGGTGGAGTGGTCGTCTGCGCTTCGGTTTCGTCCCTGGATGGCGGGCGATCGGATTCGGCCGCTCGGGGGTACCGGGCGGCGGTTGGTGGTGCGATGCATGCAGGACAGGAAGATTTCTCGGCACCGTCGGCCAGGATGGCCGGTCCTGGTGCACGATGACAGTGTCATCTGGGTACCGGGCGTCTGCCGGAGTGACGGCATGCTGCCTTTGCGACAGAACGTGGTGAGGATTGATGTCCGCTCAAGCTGAGACGCTGCGACGCACTGGAGGCCAGCCCGTCAAGTCGATCGTGTTCGACGAGGCGACGCTGGAGGCGCGGGTCCGTGAGCTTGGTGCGCAGATCACGGCGGCGTACCCGGAAGGTGAGTTGCTCGTGCTTGGGCTCCTCAAAGGCAGCTTCATCTTTCTGAGCGACCTGGTCCGCCGGATCGAACGACCCCTCCAGGTGGATTTCGTCGTGGCCAGTTCGTATGGATCCGGCACAGTCTCGAGTGGTGACGTCAAACTGCTCTACGATCCGGAGACCCGGCTCGAGGGCAAGCACATCGTCCTCGTCGAGGACATCGTAGACAGCGGCAACACACTGCGACGCCTGCTTGCGCTGCTCGAGAAGCGCGGGCCGCAGTCCTTGGCCATCTGTGCCTTGCTCGACAAGGTCGACAACCACACTCCCTTCGCCGAGCTCGCGTTCGTCGGCTTCGAGGCGCCACCGGCGTTTCTCGTCGGCTACGGACTCGACCACGCCGAGAATTATCGGCACCTCCCTTTTATTGCGGACTTGATGTAGATGTCACAGCGATCGACCCCGCCGCGGCCTCCGACCCAGAACTGGGGCGGCTTGAGCAGGAACCTCGCCCTCTGGGCGGTGGTGGCCCTGCTCGGTCTCATGCTCTACCAGTATGTCGATCGGCAGCGTTCGGGCAGCGCGGAAATCGACTACACCACCTTCAGCCGACAGCTCGACGCCGGGAACGTCTCCAAGGTCGAGGTCGTCGAAGGCAAGCTCGTCAAGGGCGAGTTCCGGGTTGGGGTGCCGAAGGACAACATCACCGTCAAAGAGTTCACGGTGCTGCTGCCGGTGGCCAACAGCGAAGATTTCATGAAGCGGCTGGAAAGCTCGGTGCCCGTCATTACCGCGAAGGAGCCCCGGGCCGGCTTTACCATGCTGCTGCTCCAGGCGTTACCCTGGATCGTCATCATCGGCCTCTGGTTCTTCATCCTTCGACAGATGCAGGCCGGTGGCAATCGGGCCTTTTCCTTCGGGAAGTCGCGAGCCAAACTGCTCGCCGGCGATACACCCAAGCTGACCTTTGCGGACGTGGCCGGTGCGGACGAGGCCAAGGTCGAGCTGCAGGAAATCATCGAGTTCCTGAAAGACCCCCAGAAGTTCACCCGATTGGGCGGACGCCTTCCCAAGGGCGCCCTGCTGGTCGGTCCGCCGGGCACCGGCAAAACGCTGCTGGCCAAGGCCGTGGCGGGCGAGGCGGGGCGACCGTTCTTCTCGATGTCAGGCTCGGATTTCGTCGAGATGTTCGTTGGCGTCGGGGCGAGCCGGGTGCGTGACCTGTTCGAGCAGGGCAAGGCGCATGCGCCCTGCATCATCTTCATCGACGAGATCGACGCGGTCGGTCGCCATCGCGGCGCCGGGCTCGGCGGCGGTCACGATGAACGGGAGCAGACGCTCAACCAGCTTCTCGTCGAAATGGACGGCTTCGAGTCCAACGACGGTGTCATCCTGATCGCGGCGACCAACCGCCCCGACGTCCTCGATCCGGCGCTGCTGCGGCCCGGTCGGTTCGATCGGCAGATCGTCGTCGATGCGCCAGACGTGCGGGGGCGGGAAGGAATTCTGCGAGTTCACACCCGTAAGATTCCGCTTGCTGCGGATGTCAGGCTCGACGTGCTGGCCAAGGGCACGCCAGGCCTCTGCGGTGCGGATTTGGCGAACCTGGTCAACGAATCCGCCGTGCTGGCTGCGCGGAAGAACAAGTCGCTGGTCGACATGTTCGACTTCGAGGAGGCCAAGGACAAGGTCATGCTCGGCGTCGAGCGGCGGAGCCTCCAGCTCACCGAGGACGACCGCAAGCTCACCGCCTATCATGAGGCGGGGCATGCCATCGTCTCACTCAAAATTCCGGGGCTGGATCCGCTCCACAAAGTCACCATCATTCCGCGCGGGCGGGCGTTGGGCCTGACCATGTGGTTGCCGGAGCAGGATCGCCGCAACGTGACCCGCCACTGGTTGGAGGGTAATCTCGCCTGCAGCTTCGGCGGTCGCGTGGCCGAAGAGATCGTTTTCGGCGCCGAGAAGATCACCACTGGTGCTGCGGGGGACATCGAGCAGGCCACCTCGCTGGCGCGCCGCATGGTGACCCAGTGGGGTATGAGCGACAAGGTCGGCATGATCGCGGTGGGCGACCGGGAGCAGGAGATCTTCCTCGGTCGTGAACTCTCGCAGCGTCGCGAGGTCTCCGATCAGATGGCGCAGATCGTCGACTCCGAGATCAAGCGTTTCATCGATGAGGCCTACGAACGCGCCCGCATCATCCTGAACGGCAATCGCGAACTGCTCGACCGGTTGGCGGATGCGTTGCTCGATCGGGAAACGCTCGATCGGGATGAGATCGAGTTGCTGGTGCGGGGCGAGACCCTGCCGCCCCGTCCGGTCCCGCCGCCGCCCCCGACGACGCCAACCGCGACGGCGTCGGCTAAGGTGGCCAAGCCGGCTCCCGCGCCCGGCATGCTGGGGTCGCCACCTGCGGAGCCCGCCGGCGCCTGATCGTATCACAGTCGGGGCGGGGAATCTCTCCGCCCCGACTGTGTTCGCCCGGCGCTCGTCGCCGCCTGAGTTGGTTCGCCTTCATCACCGTATCTCATGACTTCACGGCCTCCCTACCGCGCCGCGCTCGTCGCTGCCCTCGTCGTCCTGATCGGCTACGTCCTCACGCTGGCGCCGACCGTCACGTTCTGGGATGCCGGCGAATTCAGCGCTTCCATGAAGATTCTGGGTATCCCGCACCCGCCGGGAACTCCGCTCTTCATCATGATGGGGCATGTCTGGGGTACCCTGATTCCGTTGGGCGAGTTTGCCTGGCGCACCAACCTGATGAGCGCCGTGTTCAGTGCGGGCGCCGCCGGGTTCTGGTTTCTCGTCATGCACGAGGTGCTGGCCCGTCTGATTCCCGGTGACACCACGCTGGAGCGCTGGGTTCGCTTGCTGGGCGCTGGCACGGCCAGTGTCTTGTCGGCCTTCGTCTTCACCAACTGGCTCAACTCCAACGAAACCGAGGTCTACTGCGTTGCCACCTTTATCATCGGGGCGGTAACCTGGCTCTCGCTTCGCTGGCGTGCTGCGCGGTCCACCGAACGCGGCCCCCGGGCACTGCTGCTGATTGCCTACCTGCTGGGCGTCTCGATTGCGAACCACCTCCTGGCGCTCCTGGCCGGGCCGGCCGTAATCGCGTTTTTGCTGGCCGAGTTGTTGGCCAACCCGGCTGAGGACGCTGCGGTGCGGCGTCGCGAATGGGCCCAGGCCGCCGTGATTGCGGGACTCTGGGTCCTGCTCCTCGGCATCGGCCTCGGCAGCACCACGATTGCCGCGGTCGGGCTGTTGATCTTTCTGGGCTGCGCAGTCTTTGCCATCACGGCAGGAACGCTGCCGTTTGCCGCGGCCTCGCTGCTGGTGGCGTTGATCGGGGTGACTCCCTATCTCTTCCTCTTTCTGCGCTCGCAGCAGGATCCCTTCATCAACGAAGCGGCGCCGGGCACCCTCGATGCGCTTCTGGCGGTGATCCGTCGAGAGCAGTACCCGCCGCGCAGCCCGCTGGATGATCCGACGATTCCACACGGGCCCGACAACCCGGGGCGCAACCTGACGATCATCGGGCTGCAGCTCCTCAATTACCTCCAGTACTTCAGCTGGCAATGGGGTAAGGCCATCGCCGCCAAGGTCGGCTCGTTCCCGCTGCAGGTGGTGCCGACGGTGATCTTCTTTGCGCTGGGCCTCCAGGGCATGCTGACCCATCGGCGGACCGACCGGAGCAGCTGGTGGTTGCTCTTCGTGCTCTGGGTGGCCACCGGCCTTGGCCTGATGGCTTATATGAACTTCAAGCCCGGGTACAGTCTGGGCTGGGAGCAGTATCCGCGGGGCGATCAGCACGAGGTTCGCGAGCGGGACTACTTCTTTGTGGTCAGCTTCGTGGTTTGGGCGTGTTGGGCGGCGCTGGCATTGGCGCAGCTGGCGGGCCGGTGGGCCGTCCGACTCAGAACGGGTCTCCGGCCGATGGCCTTATCGGTCTTTGCGCTTGCCCTGATTCCGCCCATCGGGAACTTCAAGGAAGCGGGGCGGGCACATGGGCCCGATGCGCGTTTGGCAGCTGATTTTGCCTACAACCTGCTCAATTCAGTGCCGCCGTACGGCGTGCTCTTTACCTTCGGCGACAACGATACGTTCCCGCTCTGGTGGGCTCAGGAAGTCGAGGGCATTCGCCGTGATGTGCGGGTCGTTTGCCTGGCGCTGGCGCGGACCGACTGGTACGTCCGGCAGCTTAGGGACTACCCCGAACGGGAGTTTGACCCGGCGACGGCTGCTCCTTTCTGGCGCAACTACCCGTTGGTCAAGCCGGACCGGCCGCTCCATTCGATGACGGATGACGAAATTGCCGCGGCCCGACCCCAGCTCATTCGGGAGCCAATTTCGCTCGCCTTCGGGCCGTACCGGACCACGCTCGAAGCCAACACGGTGGTGTACACGGAGGACATCGTTGCCATCCGGATTCTGCAGCAAAACTTCGGGCACCGGGCGGTCGTCTGGGGGCTGACATCGGGCGGGAAGTACTTCGGGCTGGAGCCGTTGCTGGTCCAGCGCGGGATCGGGATCGAGCTCCAGACCGCCCCGCCGGACACCGCCGACGCGAACCTGGATTTCCGCCGGTTCTTCGATGTTCCGCTGGACATTGCGGGGACGATTGCGCTGGCCGAACAGGATTACCGGTATTCCGGCCTCTTGGAGCATGGGTCGGAAGGGCTCGAGTCGACCGCCGCCGGTATTGCTCAGATGCTCGGGATGCCCTTCACCCAGCTCGCCTTCTGGGCCGAGGCGCGGGAGGATTACCCCTCCATGGTCAGATTCCTGGAGCGGGCGACCCGGTTCTCGACCAATCCGGCCCTGCGCCAGGCGCTGCTTGACGCCAGGACCCGGGCCCTTGTTGGTCGCGATTCAGCGCTTCCGAATCCGCAGTAACTCCTTTTATCTTTGGGGGTTATGACCTATCGTGGGCTGACGGATCGCCTGGCGCGTGTCCGGGAGCGGATCGCGGAGGCGCAGGAGCTTGGCGGGTGGTCGCACCCGGTCACGATTATCGGGGTGACCAAGGGCCATGGTCCTGAGGCGGTCAGGGCCGCGGTCGGCGCGGGGCTGACCGACGTTGGTGAGAACCGGGTGCAGGAGGCGCTTGCCAAGCAGGATGCGTTGCCTGGGCTCGAAGTCACCTGGCACCTGATCGGCTCGCTGCAGCGCAACAAGGCTCGTCAGGCCGTGGGGCGGTTTGCCGTGATCCATTCGGTCGACCGGCTCGAGCTGGCAGACGCGATTGCCAGGCGGGTTCCCGACGGGCAGGTGCAGCGGGTCCTGGTCGAGGTCAATTGCAGTGGTGAGGCGCAGAAGGGGGGCATTGCTCCCGAGGCGGCGGCCGATCTGGTGGGCCAGCTGCGTACCATGCCGGGTCTCGGATTCTCGGGGCTCATGACCATGGCGCCGCTGACCGACGATCCGGCTCTGCAGCGGGCCTCGTTTGCGCGGCTCCGAGACATCCGGGAGTCGCTCGAACGGCAGGGCGTTCCGGTCGGCATCATGTCGATGGGTATGTCCGGCGATTTCGCGGCGGCGGTCGAAGAGGGCGCCACCCATGTGCGGCTCGGAACCATCTTGTTCGGGGAGCGGGAACCATGAGCGATGATGCTTTCCAACTGAGCGCACACGACGTGCGACATCAGGAGTTCCACCGGGTGCTCCGCGGCTACGACCCGGTGCAGGTGGATGACTTCAAGGAGCGAATCGCCCAGGAGCTCGATCGGGTCTGGCGCGATCGGAGCGTGTCGAGCGACCGGCTGCAGAACATGGTCGAGCAACTCAAGGTCTTTCGTGACCGTGAGCGCGCCATGAACGAAGCACTGATTGCTGCTCAGCAACTGCGCGCCGAGATGCAGTCGCATGCAGACAAGGAATCCGAGGTCATTCTCGAACGCGCCCGGGCGCAGGCCGACGGGATCCTCCACGAGGCGCGCACCGAGGCGCAACGGATCCTCGATCAAGCTCAGAGTGAAGAGCAGCGCCTTCAGTACGCCAACGAGACGGTCCGCCGGCAGTTTCTGGCGTACGTCACGAGCTATCGCCGCCTGCTGGAGCGCGAGCTGGCGGAGCTCGAGGCCGTGTCGTCGACGGACAGTCGCCCGCCGGCTTCGGTCGATGCGGAAGTGACGTTCCGGCGCCCTGCCTGACCAACGAGGTTTTTGCGTGACGTATCCCACCTGGCCCGAAGGCGGGCCGGACCGGCTCGAAACCGCCTTGCTCGAAACCTGGCGGACCGAAGGGCTCTATCAGTCCGTGCAGGCGCTGCGCGCCGAGCAGCCGCCATTTGTGTTCTTCGAGGGTCCCCCGACGGCCAACGGTCGTCCGGGCATTCACCACGTTTTTTCGCGGACCATCAAGGATCTGTTCTGTCGCTTCCGCTCGATGCAGGGGCGGTCGATCACCCGGATTGCCGGCTGGGATACTCACGGCTTGCCGGTCGAAATCGAAGTCGAAAAAAAGCTCGGCCTGTCGGGCAAGAAGGACATCGAGGCTTATGGTGTGGAGGCGTTCAATCGGCTTTGCCGTGAGAGCGTCTTCACCTATCAGAGTGAGTGGGAGCAGCTCTCCGACCGCATCGGCTACTGGCTCGACTACGAGCGGCCCTACATCACCTACAGCAAGGACTACGTCGAGTCGGTCTGGTGGCTGCTCAAGCAATTGTCGGACAAGTCGCTGCTGGTGCGCGGCCACCGGGTCTTGCCGTACTGTCCCCGCTGCGGCACCACGCTCTCGAGCCATGAGCTCTCGCTCGGCTACGAAGAGGTGGCGGACAAGTCGATCTACCTCGCCTTTCCGCTGGACGATGGCTCGGGGCGGGAACTGGTGGTTTGGACGACGACCCCGTGGACCTTGCCCTCGAACGTGGCCGCGGCCGTGCATCCCGACCTGGAGTACCGCGAGTACCGCCATCCCAAGCATCCCGGGCGCTGCTTCGTTGCGGCAGCGTCCCGTGAAGCGGCCATGGATGAGATTCTGGGGGGTGGCGGGAAACTCGAGGCGGGCGCGGTGGTGCCTGGCCGGTCCCTGGTTGGTCTGCGGTATCGCCGGCCCCTCGACGTGGTCGAGGTCCCGACCGATCGGATCCATTCCGTCATCGTGGGTGGTGATTTCGTCACCGCCGATGACGGCTCGGGGATCGTGCATCTCGCGCCCGCGTTCGGCGCTGACGACTATGCCATGGGGCAGCGCGAGGGGCTGGCGTTGCTCCGTCCCGTCGGCTCAGACGGCACCTTCACGGGCACCACGTGGCCTGAGCTCGAGGGCCAGCTGGTCACCGCCGACGGGACCAACGAACTGATCATTCGCCGGCTCAAGGCCGACGGGCTCCATCTCAAGACCGAACAGTACGTTCACAGCTATCCGCATTGCTGGCGTTGCAAGAGCAAGCTGATCTACTATGCGCGCGATTCCTGGTTTGTCCGTACTCAGGCCGTCAAGGACCGACTGGTCGAACTCAACCGGACGGTAGCCTGGCACCCACCCGAGGTCGGGACGGGACGGTTCGGGGAGTGGCTGGCCAACAACCTGGACTGGGCGCTCTCGCGCGACCGGTATTGGGGCACCCCGTTGCCGGTCTGGGTGTCCGATGCGGATCCGACCGTCGTCGAAGTCATCGGCAGTTATGCGGAGCTTGCGGAGAAGGTCGGGCGCCCGCTGCCGGACGATTTCGACCCGCACAAACCATTCATCGATGCCTATACCTGGCCGGCCCCCGGCGGCGGTACCATGCGGCGGGTGCCCGAGGTCATCGATGCCTGGTTCGACTCCGGCTCAATGCCGTACGCGCAGTGGCACTACCCCTTCGAGAACCGGGACAAGTTCGAGAGCCATTTCCCGGCAGACTTCATCTGCGAAGGTATCGATCAGACCCGCGGCTGGTTCTATTCGCTGCTGGCCATTGCCACGACGGTGTTCGACAAGGCGCCGTATCGGAATGTCGTCGTCAACGAGCTGGTCCTCGATGCCAAGGGCCAGAAGATGTCGAAGAGTCGGGGCAATACGGTCGATCCGTGGGAAGCGGTGCGCGAGTTCGGCGCCGATCAGGTCCGCCTCTACCTGCTGGCGTCGAGCCAGGTCTGGCTGCCCAAACCGTTCGACCGGGCCCAGATCCCGGACACGGTCGGCGGCTTTCTGAATACGCTCCGCAACACCTACAACTTCCTGGCACTCTATGCCGAGGGCGTCGAGGCCGAGGGTGGCGCCGCAACGGAGCTCGATCGCTGGGTGCGGAGCCGGCTGGCCTCGACGGTTCGGGACGTGACGGCTGCTTACGACGGCTACGATGCGACCGTGGCGGTTCGTGCCGTGATGGATTTCGTCGAAGAACTGTCCAACTGGTATGTGCGACAGAGCCGGTCCCGGTTCTGGGCTCCCGATCGGACGGCCGACCCGGCGGCCGTGGCCACCCTCCGCGAATGCCTCGTGGTGGTGTCGCGCCTGCTGGCGCCTGCGGCCCCCTTTGCGAGCGACTGGCTGCACCGGGCCCTGGCAGGGACGTCGGTGCACCTGGCTGATTTTCCGGTTGCGGACCAGGCGGCCATCGATGCGGACCTCGAGCGGGCCATGGCCGGCGTACGCCGGCTGGCCTCACTCGGTCGCAGCGCACGGGAGGCCGGCAATCGCCGCGTGCGTCAGCCGCTCGCGACCATGCGGGTGGCGATGCCCAAGGGTGTCACGAACGGCCGATTCCAGTCACTGTTCGAACTGCTGAGCCAGGAGGTCAACGTCAAGCGGATCGACGTCGTGTCGTCCGATGCCGACCTGGTCCGCCTCAAGGCCAAAGCCAACTTCCGCTCGCTCGGCAAGCGGTTCGGCAAGCGGACCCCCGAGGTTGCGGCCCTGATCGGCCAGCTGCCATCGGAGGCGCTGCGGCGGCTGGAGGAGGGGGGAACCGCCGAGGTGACGCTCGATGACGTGGCCGTTCAGGTTCTGTCGGAAGACGTCGTGGTCGAGCGTGAGGTCACCACCGACTGGCTGGTCCAGAGCGCCGGACCGTTCGTCGTCGCGCTGGATCCGCATCTGACCGATGAGTTGCTGGCGGAGGGGCTCGCGCGGGAAGTCGTCAACCGGGTTCAGCGACTCCGTAAGGACGCCGGGTACGACTATACCACCCGGATCACCCTGGCGGTCGACGGCAGTCCGGCTGTTCTTGCGGCCGTCCAGAAGCATGCCGAACTGATTCAGCACGAAACGTTGACCCGGACCCTCGAGGTCGGCCGGGTTCTTGACGCTTGCGATGCGCGCGACGAGGCGAGCATCGATGATCACCAGGCGCTGCTCTCGGTGAGGCGACTCACCGAGTCGGCGCCCTAGTCGCACCGAGGGAGCACGATGACCAAGGAACAGCTCAAGCATCTCGAGAAACGCCTGCTCGACGAGCGAGCTCGCGTGATGAAGGAGTTGGGGCATTACGACGACACCTTCAACTCGACGCTGCAGAACTCCGACGGCGACCTCTCGTCGTACTCGTTCCACATGGCCGATCAGGGCACCGATACCATGGAGCGGGAAAAGCAGTTCCTCTTTGCGTCGCAGGAAGGGCGGTATCTCTGGCACGTCAACCAGGCGCTGCGTCGCCTGTACAATGCGCCGGACAACTTCGGTAAATGCCACACCTGCGGCCAACTGATCAGTTTTGAGCGGCTCGATGCGCTCCCGCATGCGAGGCTCTGCATCAGCTGCAAGGAGAAGGAAGAGGATGCGAAGCGGCGCTAATCCGCACCGCATCTTCTGGCCACTCGCCATTGTGTGGCTCGGGCTCGACGTCGTCACCAAGCAGTGGGCGGAGTCGAGCCTGGTTCCCTACGTGCCTGTCGAGGTCATGGGGCAATGGTTTCGCTGGCGGTTGGCGTACAACCCGGGTGCGGCGTTCAGTCTCTATCTCGGGGAGTATTCGCGCTGGATATTCCTGGTCATCGCTGCCGTGGCCGTCGTCGGCATCAGCTGGAAGGCCCGGCAGGCCGACTGGAACGAATGGCTGCGGCAGTTCGCCTGCGCATTCATCGTAGGCGGTGCGGCCGGTAATCTGGTCGATCGGATCCGTCACGCGTCCGGGGTGGTGGATTTCATCGACATCGGCGTTGGGGCGACCCGTTGGCCGACCTTCAATATCGCCGACATCGGGGTCAGCTGCGGTGCGGTAGCACTCGCGATTTCCTTCTGGCTCGAGGATGCGCGCCTGGCGCGCGAAGCCAAAGCCCAAACGGCCGAGCAGCGGTCCGGGTGAGGTTGGCCTGGCCACGCTGACGTTTTCCGTGGCCGTACCCGCCACCGAGCGGCTCGACCGCTTTCTGGCCGATCAGCTCAATCTCTCACGAACCCAGGCTGCACGGATCGTGGCCGCAGGACAGGTGCGCGTGGCTGGCGGTGTGGCCCGCGCCTCGCGACTGCTCGCGGCCCGTGAACTCGTCGAAGTCGACTTGAGCGACGAAGCTCCCCCGCGAATCCTGACACCACACCCGATTGCGCTGACCGTCTGCTACGAAGACGAGGACCTCGCGGTCATCGACAAACCGGCCGGCCTGGTAGTTCACCCGGCGCCGGGCCACTGGGACGATACCCTCGTCAACGCGCTGGTGGCTCGGGGCACCGCGCTGTCGCCGGGGACGGAGGGACGGCCGGGTATCGTGCACCGGCTCGACCGGGACACCTCAGGCCTGATGGTGGTTGCCAAGAGCGATCTGGCCCATCGGCGCCTGGGAGCGGCTATCGCGGCCCGCCAGGTGAAACGGTCGTATGCCGTGCTCGTCTGGGGGCACCTGGATCGGTCGCCCGAGCGGGTCGACGCCCCGATTGGCCGTCATGCCACTGATCGCAAGCGCATGGTGGTGCGCTCCGACGGCCGGTCGGCCCGCACCGATTTCCGGGTCCTGGCCCGGCTTCGGGTGGCCGATCTGATCCGGGCCGATCTCCACACCGGCCGAACCCACCAGATCCGGGTCCACCTGCAACATATTGGACACCCGGTCGTGGGTGATCCGGTCTATGCGGGCGGCGGGGCGCGCCGGATTACCGGGTCTGGCCGAATTCTGGCGGAACGCGTCGATGCCGCGACCCCGCGCCAGGCCCTCCACGCGGCCCTGCTGGCGTTCCGGCACCCCATCAGCGGGGCGGCCATGAGCTTCCAGAGCGACTGGCCGGCCGACCTCGTACCGGCGCTGCAACTCGTTGCAGATCAAGTTGATCCGCCTGATTGGTTAACCTATTTTGGATTCTATCGAGCCACCGAGGGGTAAGCCGACGAGCGATCGTCTCGTGGTCTGTCGGGTGGGTGACTACCAGTTCTCGCTCCCGGTGGCGGCCGTGCTCGAAGTTTGCACGGAAACGACGCTGGTTCGAGTGCCGGGGGTTGCACCTCCGGTTGAGGGTGTCGCAAATATTCGCGGTACCCTCGTTACCATCGTGCGCGCTGCCGACCTGCTTGGGGTCGGGACCGCGTGGTCCGGACCCTCGCCGTGGCTGGTCGTGCTGCGGGCGCGGGGCGGGCGGGTTGGGCTCGGTGTCGAAGCAGTGCTCGAGCTGGCGGCGGCGGATGCGTCGTTTGCTCGGCTGGATCTCGATGGTGCGTTGGACTCGGTGTTCGGCCGATCAGCCTGACGCGCCCGGAGTCGCAGGGGGAGGAAACGCGTGGCTCATACGGTGCTTGTCTGTGATGACGCGATGTTCATGCGAACCATGATTGCCGACATCCTGACTCAAGCGGGATTCGAGGTGGTCGGCGAGGCCGAGACCGGCGAGCAGGCGGTTCGCCAGTATGCTGCGCTCAAGCCGGACCTCGTCACGATGGACATCGTGATGCCCACGATGGGTGGGATCGAGGCGGTTCGCGCCATCTGCAAGGAAGATCCGGGCGCCAAAATCCTGATGTGCAGCGCGATGGGACAGCAGGCGCTCGTCGTCGAAGCGATTCAGGCCGGGGCCAAGGACTTCGTGGTCAAGCCGTTTCAGCCTTCCCGCGTTCTCGAAGCCGTTCAGCGACTGCTGGGCTGAGGCTCGGTCCGTGGACCTGCGCCGCTACACTGCGCTGTTCCTGGCCGATGGCCGGGAGCACCTGCGCCGGGCCACGGCGGAACTGCTGCGCTGGGAGAGGGACCTTGCGGACCTTGCGCCGCTGGCAGAGCTGTTTCGGGCCTTTCATTCGTTGAAAGGCGCGGCGGCGTCGATGGGCTATGGTGACGTGGTCGACCTGACCCACGGCGCCGAGCATCTGCTGGAAGCGATTCGACGGGGTGAGCTGGCGCCCTCGCGAGCCGCCGTGGCGGCGCTGTTTCGGACGGTGGATCTGCTCGATCAGGGGCTCGAACCGGCAACGGCCGGGGTTCCGATCCCGGAAGCCGACCAGATCGTGGCGGCGCTGGCACGGCTGGTGTCCACCAGCAGCCCCGTAGCGGCACCCGCGGCGGAAGCGGCGTCTGCCCCGACGCCGATGCGCACTGACCGTCGGCCGGTCCGGGTCGATCCGGATCGTCTCGACGACCTGCTGCAGACGGCCGGCGAGCTGGTCGTGGCGCGCAATCGCCTGGCCAATCTCGTGGCGGCGCGGACGGATCCGGAGCTGGAGGTGGTCTCGGGGCAGGTGGATTCGCTGGTCCGGTCGCTCCACAGTCTCGTCATCAAGGCCAGACTGGCGCCGGTTTCGGAGCTGTTCGGCCGGTTTCCCCGGGTGGTGCGCGACTTGGCGGAATCCCTCGGAAAGTCGGCCCGCCTCGAGCTCGGCGGTGAGGGCATCGAACTCGATCGAGCCATGCTGGAGGAGTTGGTCGAACCGCTGATCCACTTGCTGCGGAACGCCGTGGATCACGGGGTCGAGCCGGTGGCCGCTCGGGTTGCTGCCGGCAAGCCGCCCGAGGCGCGGCTCCGGCTGGGTGCAGGACGGCGGCGTGAGTGGATCGTGATTCGACTCGAGGACGATGGGCGCGGAATCGATCGCGATGCGGTCATCGGGCGCGCACGGGAGCGCGGGCTCCTGTCGGGAGGGGCGGATGCCCTGTCGGACGCCGAGGTGCTGCAGCTGCTGGTGCGTCCGGGGTTCTCCACCAAGGCCCAGGTGACCGAGGTGTCCGGCCGCGGGGTTGGTCTCGACGTGGTGGCCTCCAAGGTTCGTGGGCTGGGCGGGTCGCTGACGCTGCGGTCGGAACCCGGTCGGGGCTCCGTCTTCGAGATCACGGTGCCGCTCACCACCGCGGTCCAGCGCGTCCTGCTGGTCGGCGCAGACGGCGAACGGTACGCCATTCCGTTTCGCCTGGTGCGCGAGGCGATCGTGCCGGGCCGGACCGAGACCGTTGCGGGGAACGGGCGTTTCGCGTTTCGGGATCGGTCGGTGCCGTTCGTCGACCTGGCCGAGCTGGTCGGACGGCGTCAAACCGTTGCGCCGAACCGCCGGCCGGTGCTGGTGCTCGAGTGGGGCAGTCGCGATGGCGCGGTAGCGGTCGACGCGCTCCTTGGTCAGCATGATGTGCTGCTGGAACGGATCGAGGCGCCTGACTCCCTCCCCGGGTGGGTCAGCGGCGCCACAATTCTGGCGGACGGCGCTCCGGCCTTCGTGCTGGACCCGACAGGGTTTTTCTGATGCGGTCGGCGGCGGACCTGATGGCGCGGCCTCAGAGCGGAGGATAGGATGATCGATGCAAGGGAAATGACCGCAGCCGAGCGTGATGCGCTCCGGGAAATCGCCAACATCGGCGCGGGGCATGCCGCGACCGCACTGTCGCAGATGACCGGTCGGACCATCATGATCGACGTCCCGCAGGTGGATGTGAAGCGGCTGGAGGAGGCTGCGGAGCTGCTGGGTCCCGCCGACACGATCATTGCCGCAGTGCTGATGCACATGATGGGCGACCTGACCGGCCGGACGCTGCTGGTCTTTCCGGAAAGCTCCGCGCGCACACTCTGCGGCATCCTGCTGCGCTCGCCGAGTGGCGGCCCGGGGTTCACGGAAATGGAACGCTCCACGGTGATGGAAACCGGCAACATCCTTTGCAGCGCCTATCTCAACGCGCTCTCGGATTTCATGGGAATGATGCTGGTACCCTCGGTCCCGGCACTGGTGGTCGATCAGGCCGGCGCCGTGCTGACGACGGCCTATCTCAACTTCGGCCACTCCCGCGACCACGTCATCTGCGTCGAGACGGCCTTTCGGATTGCCGGTTCCGATGAATCGGTCAACGGCCAGTTCATCCTGATGCCGGATGTGGCGTCGCTGACGGCCATTTTCGACTCGATTCGTCCCGCTCGATAGCCATGGCCCATCAGGCGACGTCCGAACGCGACCTGGGAGTGCTTCGCTCCCTGGCACGGCGGATCGATCCGTCTGATTCTGGTGCGCATAACAACCTCGGGGTCCTCTACTACGATCGCGGGATGGTGGCCGAGTCGATCGCCGCCTTCAGCCGGGCGCTCGAACTCGATCCGCATATGCGGGTGGCGCAGGAGAACCTCGACACGGTTCAGCGCGAGACCGGCTACTACGATCGCCGGATCGGCGAGCTGCGGGAGGGGATTGCCCGGCGCCCGGATGATCGCCAGCTGCGCCTGGAGCTGGGCCGGATCTATCTGGCGCTCAACCAGTACGAGCGCGCCACCGAGCAGTTCGAAGACCTGCTGCGCAGCAACCCCAGGGACGGCACCGCACTGGTGCAGCTCGGGCTGGTCGAGCAGGCCCGCGGTCGTCACGATCTGGCCACCGAATGGTTCCAGCGAGCGGTCGAGATCGATCCGCGGAGTACGGTGGCCCGGCTCTATCTCGGCCAGGCCCTCTACAATCGCGGCCTGGTCGACGGGGCGCTGACCGTCCTGACCGAGGCCGCCGGGATCAATCCCGAGCACGCCGACGTTCAGTATCTGCTTGGGTTCGTCTATGGCGATCTCGGTTTTCATGACGCAGCCCGGACCGCCACACGTCGCGCCGTGACGCTCAATCCGTCGCTCGGGTCGGCCCAGGCGAACCTGCGGATCAATCAGGCGCGACCGGCCGGCCGTGAGTCGGTCCAGCCTTCGGTTGCCACCGGCCCGAGCGAAGCCCATCTCAATCTCGCGGTCGCATTCCGGAGGCGGGGCTACTTCGTCGAAGCGCTTCGGGAGTATCGCCTGGCCCTCGAAGCCGGCGAGGACGAGCGTCCGGCACTCGAGGGCATGGCCGAGATCCACCTGCTGCAGCGGGAAACGGGTGAGGCGCTCGAGCTCTACCGCCGATTGCTCGAACAGGACCCGGAGAACCCCAAGCTCTGGAACGAGCGGGGCGTGGTGCTGCATCAGGCGGGTCGCCGCGCCGAGGCGCGGGCGGCCTATGAGGAGGCCGTTCGGCTCGATCCCGATGCGGCGCTTGCCTGGAACAACCTGGCCGTGCTGCTGGCAGCGGAGCAGGAAGGGGAGCCGGCGCGTGCGGCGTTCGAGCGCGCGGTGGCGGCAAACGGAAGTCTGCAAACGGCCCGGCTCAATCTGGCGCTGTTCCACTTTCATCGCCAGCGTTTCCAGGCTGCCCTCGACGGCTATCGTAGCGTGCTTGCCGTCGATCCGGAGCATGCCATTGCCTGGAATGGCATCGGCCTGGTGCTGATGGAGCTGAAGCGGTACCCGGATGCTCGCAACGCCTTCGGACGGGCGGTGGAGGCCGACCCGAGCTGCGCACCTGCCCACTACAACCTCGGCTTTGCGCTGAGCCAGCTCGGCGCTTTCGACGAGGCCTTGCGGGAAACCCGTCGCGCGCTCGAGATCGATCCGTTCTACGTGCCCCAGAAGTACGCGCTGTCGATCGAGCTGCAGTTCAGCGAGACCTCCGTCGGCATCGTTCCGAACCTGGCGGCAGACGTCACGCTGGAGGCGGTTGGAGAGGACTTCACTTTCGATCCCGCCGTGCTCGACGACCTGTTCGTCGCCCTGGTGCCGGATGAGGCCGCCGCCGCGGCCGCGATCGACCCCTTTGCGGTGGCGCGCGATCTGATTGCCAAGGGGCTGCTCGAGTCGGCTGCGGCTGAAGTGCACCGCACCTTGCGGCGGGGTGGCGCGGCCGGACCGGGCATTGCGCTGCTCGGGGAAATTTTTGCCCGCCGGGGCCTGCATGGCGAGGCGCTCGAACGCTTTCGCCAGGCCAGGCAGGAACTGCCCGAGGATCCGGCCGTACTCCGCGGAGAGGCCGCAGCGCTGCTGGCGCTGGGTCGCGCGGAGGAAGCGCGGGCCTTGGCCGACGGGCTGGTTCGGATCAGGCCGGACGAGCCGGAGCCGCTCGAACTCCGGGCTCGCGCCCGACTCGCCATGAACGACCTCCACGGTGCTCAGGACGACGCCTTGGGGGCCATCGCGCTGGCGCCGGCCCGTGCCGACCTGCTGGTGTTGCGCGGCCGGATCGGACGCCAGCTGGGCGATTCCGATGAGGCCCTGATGGCGCTCCAGGCGGCGGTCGCACTCGACCCCGGTCACGTGCAGGCCTGGTTCGAAAGCGGGCTGGTACGTGAGGAACGCCGCGAGCTCGGCCTGGCCCAGGCCGCCTACGAGCGGGCGCTCGCCGTTCTGCCCACCTACCTCGATGCGGGGCTGGCGCTCGGCGAACTGCTGCGCCGGCAGCGGAAAACCGCCGACGCGATCAAGCTGCTGATCGACCTCCTGCTGGTCGAGCCCTATGCCACCGACGCCCTGGTCCTGCTCGGCCGCTCGCTGGCCGACGAGCGCCGCCATCGCGACGCGCTGACCGCCTTTACCCGGGTGCTCAAGTTTGTCCCCGATCAGGCCACCGCGCGCTTCCATCGCGGAATGTCGCTCGCTGCGCTGGGCCGGTTTGCCGATGCGCTGGACGAGTGGGAGCAGGTCATTCAGGGCAATCCGACGGGGCCCCTGGCCGCCGCGGCGCGGGCCGAAGCCCGGTCGACTCGGGATCTGATGCATATCCTCCAGCCGGTCGAGGCCTGAGATGGCGATTCAGGGTCCGCTTCGGGAACTCGGCATCCATGATGTCTTTCAGTTGCTCGATCTTGGCAAGAAGACGGGACGTCTTCGGGTCGTTTCGGAACTGCGCCACAATGAGGGCACCATCTGGTTTCATGAGGCCGGGATCGTGGCGGCCTCGATTCGCTCGAATCCGCACATGTTGGGGCAGCACCTCGTCCGCGCCGGCCGGATTGCCAGCGAGGACCTGACTCGGGCTCAGGCACTCCAGGCAGGCGGGGATCAGCGCCGGATCGGCGCGATTCTGGTGGCGATCGGCGCGATCACGACGAAGGAACTGGCGGTCCAGGTTCGGGCGCAGATCGAGGAAGTCGTGTTTACGATGCTCGGCTGGTCCGAAGGGTATTTCGTCTTCGAAGAAGCCGCCGCCGAGACGATTCCGCGGGAGGCGGACGTCCGGATTTCCGTCGAAGCGCTGTTGCTCGAAGGTGCGCGGCGGATCGACGAGTGGTCCCGGATCCGGGCCAGGGTCCCTCACCTGGGTGTGATCCCTCGGATTACCGCCTTGCCGGAAGGGGAACCAGGCAGCCTCGTTCTCAATCCGTTCGAGTGGCGGGTACTGACGGTTGCCGACGGGACGCGTGACCTCCAGGAGATGGCCACCCTGCTGAGCGAGCCGGAGTTCGACGTGGCCCGCGCCGTCTTCGGGTTGTCGGCCGCCGGGGTGCTCACACTCCGTGATCCCATCAAGGAGACCACCCAGGCGGCCCCGCGCGCCGATGCCCACTCGCTCTTATCCGAGGCCGAGCGCCAGCTGCAGGCCCGTCACGGCGAGGCAGCGCTCACGATTGCCCAAGCCGCGGTCGCCGCCTTTCCGGACGACGCCGAGACGCACCTGATGCTGGGCCGGGTCTTCCTGGCCGAACGGCGCTACACCCAGGCCGAGACGGCGTTCCGGGAAGCGGTGCGTTTGGATCCAGCCTCGCCCAAGGCGCTCCGGCTCCTGTCATGGGCGCTGATGGGCGCGGGGCGGCTGGACGAGGCGGTCCATGGCTTTGAAGCGTGGCTGGCGTTACCCTCGTTAGGTTCCGAGGAAGAGCGGAAGGTCGTGACAGTCGGCGCAGCCATTCCGGCGGCGCGTCAGCTGGCGACCCTGCTGCGAGAGAATCATGACTGACGATATTGCCGCCATGACGCTCGAGCTGGCCTCCGACCCGGCCAGTCTGGTCTTTCTGCGCCTCGCTGAAGCGCTGCGCCGCCGGGGCCAGCTCGATGCGGCCCTGACCGTGGCAAGTCGGGGTGTGGCCCGCTATCCCAACGTGGCAGACGCGCACGACCTGCTGGCCCGGATCCAGTCGGACCGGAGCGAGGGCGATGCCGCATTCGATGCCTGGACCACCGTCCTGCGCCTCGATGCCGATCATCTCGGCGCGCACAAAGGGCTCGCCTTCCTGGCCTTTCGGAGCGGCGATCTCGGTCGGAGCGTTCGCCACTTGTCGCGCGCCCTCGAACTTGCCCCGGACGACACCACGCTGGCCTCGGCGATCGAGCGGATCCGCTCCATGATGGCGACGCGGGTGGCGCAGGTCGAAGCCGATCCCAATCCGGTGCCGATGACTTCGGCGCCTGCACCGACACCCAGTCTGCTCTTCGATCAGCAGGGGCGGGTCCTGCGCGGAGAGCTCGCTCGCGCCGACGGGGTCGATGCCAGCGAGGCGGTTGCGGCGGCGCTCGCCGGCGTGTCGCGTGAGGCTGACCGAGCCACCCGGATGCTCGAGCTGGGCGAGTGGAAGGCCATTGCGATCGAGAGCGGCGCGGTCAACTACGAGCTGCGCACACCCACGCCGGAGACGCTGCTCCTCGTCATGCGAGGCCGGGAAGTGCCGGCGGGTCGCCTGGCTCGGATTGCGGACCGAGCCGCCCGGGACGCCCGCCGCTGGCTGGAGGCGCTCGAATGATCGGCCGCGAACACCTGATGCTCGAGGACATTACCCGGGTGGCGGGCGTCCGGAGCGCGATCCTCGTTTCCATCGAGGACGGTCTTGTCGTGGCCGAAGCGGCGTTGGAAGGCCAGGCCACCGAGGCGGCCGCGGCCTTCGCTGCTCGCCTGGCCCAGCGACTCGGCGTGCTGACCCGCACCCTCCATACCCCTCCGATGAGCGTCCTGCTGCTGCAGGCAACGGCGGGGCAGCTCTTCGTCGTGGCGGGTGGGGATGGGCTGCTGCTCGTGGCGGTCACCGGCAATGATGTCAATATCGGCGAGGTCCGGCTCGCCCTGCTCGATGCGGCAGGCAAGTTGAGCTGATGCGAACCATCGAACCCTGGGTCGCGTCGCCGTTGGCGACGTTCGTGGCCGAGTCGCAGGTGCGCATCGCGCTGCTGATGACGTCCTCGGGGCAGGTCGTGGCGCAGCATGGGTTCACCCGGTCACTCGATGTCATGACGGCAGCTGCGCTGGGCGCCGGGATCGTGGCGTCGACCCGCGCGATTGCCTCGGAAATGCAGGCCGGCGAGTTCGGCGCGGTGGTGCACCACAACCCGCGGACCGGCGTCTATCTGGCGCCCTTTGCCATGCCGGATGCGCAGTGGATCGGTTTGGCCGTGTTCGGACCCGACACCTCGCTCGGGATGGTTCAGCTGTTCTTCGGTCGGATGATCGACGATCTCGTCAAAGTCGCCCCGCGCGACCCGCCGCCGCGGCAGGTGCTGGCCGAAACGTTCGAGGACGATCTCGACTCGAGCCTCCGCGCGCTCTTCGGACGGTAGATCATGCCTCTCGTCAATTTTACCGCTCGCGAGATTACCTGTAAGCTGGTCTACTACGGTCCCGGTCGCTGCGGCAAGACGACCAACCTGCAGTACATTCACGGCCGGGTACCCGAGTCGCGACGGGGACGGATGGTGTCGCTTGCCACGCAAGCTGACCGAACCCTGTTCTTCGATTTCCTCCCGATCGAGCTCGGCGTCATTTCCGGATTCACCACCCGATTCCAGCTCTACACCGTTCCCGGACAGGTGTACTACAACGCCACCCGCCGGCTGGTGCTGCAGGGGGCCGATGGTGTGGTCTTCGTGGCCGACAGCCAGGCGCGCCGTTTCGACGAGAACGTCGAGAGTTTCCAGAACCTGCAGGAGAATCTGCTGGAGCAGAGCGTCGACATCCGCCAACTCCCGCTCGTCCTTCAGTACAACAAGCAGGACCTGCCATCCGACCTCGTGCTGACGCCGGACGAGATGGACGAGGCGTTCAACTTCCGCTCGGTGCCCAGCCTTGCCGCCGACGCGCTGCACGGGACTGGCGTGTTCGAGACCTTGAAGGCGCTGTCGACCATTGTGCTGCAACGGCTGGCGGCGCGCCCCCCGACGCTGTGACCGATCCGTTCGCGTCCCTGGTGCCCGATCCGGCCACCCGTGCGGCAGTTGCCGCGGCCCGGATGGTGGCCGAGTCGCCGCGCGGGCATCTCCTGCTGCTGATCACTGGGGCGCGTGGCTCCGGGAAGACCCATCTGCTGCGCGCCATTCGCGATCGGGCTGCCGGTGCCACCCCGCCGCGCCAGGTCGAACTCGTGACGCTGGGCCGCTTGGCGGAGCACGTGCAGAGTCGCGGACTGGCGGACGCGGGGGTGGCCCTGCGCGATCGGTTGCTGCGCGCTGAGATTGTCCTGCTCGATGATCTCGAGGTGATCGAGCGACAGCTGGCGGTGCAGGCCTTCGTGTTCGACGTGCTCGAAAGCCGGCTGGCGGCCGGGCTCGCGACGGTGGTGACCGCGGCCCGCGGGCTGAGCCAGCTCACGGGCCTCGATGCTCGCTTGGTCCGACGCCTGCGCGATGCCTCGACCGTGGAGATAGGGCTGCCGGGGCCGGCCGCACGCGCCCAGATCCTCGATCAACGGATCACGGAGGCGGGGCACAATCTGCTGCCTGGCGTGGTCACTGCCCTGGCCGAGGCCGAACTCGGTTCCGTCAAAGAGTATCTCGGTGCGCTCAATCGAATCCTGGCGGTGCAGGAGACCACACCGACGCCGATCCCGGTCGATGACGCCCTGGCGCTGGTGGGTCTCGAGCGTACCGTCCCTGTTCCGGGTCACGATGGTGGGGTCGAATCGCAGGGGTACGCGGCGGGTGAGTTCGACGAGTTCTTGACCGAGGTCGTCGCCAATGTTTCGGAACAGTTCGACCATTGGCGGGGCCGACTCCGTGATGCCGTGGCCCTCTGGCAGGGAGCCGGGATGCGCACCGGGCGGCTGGAACGCCTGCTGGCCGACGAGGGGCCGGGCGATCCGGAGCCGGTGCTGGAGGCCTTCGAGCGTGATGCCAACGAGCTGGTTCGGCTGGCTGCCGAGGTGGCGGCCCTCGCTCCGGACCTGGCGGGGGCCGATCTGCTGCGTGACCCGGACCAGCTGGTGGCAGCGCGCCGTCTGGTCAACGAGGCTCGCACCCGGCGGGCGCCGCTGTCTGCGCCGTTGCCTGACCTGACGCTGGCAACCATCGGCACCGGGGCCTCGAACCGGGTCGCCTTGGAAACCCTCGCGGCGATCGTGGCCGAGCCGGGTGCGCGTCACAATCCGCTCGTGCTCGCCGGACCGAGCGGGGTCGGGAAGACGCATCTGCTGCACGGACTCGGTAACGCGCTCGCCCACCGCGGGCTGGCGCCGATTGCCTGTCTCTCGGCGCACAGCCTGCTCGGTGAGCTGTCGTCGCTCAGTACCCCGGAGGAAACGGCGCAGTGGCGGGCCCGCTATCAATGGGTTGCCGCGCTGCTGATCGACGACATCCATCTCCTCGCCAACGAACCGCGGGCACATGCGGAGCTGCTGCAGATCTATGCTGCGCTGGAGGAGGGTGGTCGTCCGATGGTCTTTACCAGCAGTCGGGCCCTGTCGGATCTGGCTGGTTTCGACCCCCGGCTGCTCAACCGTCTCGAGGGCGGTACGGTGGTCGACGTGCGGAGTCCCGACCGTGAAGTGCGCCTCGCGGTGGTGCGATCGCTGCTCGCGGGGACGCCAGCAGCCAACGATGTCGGATTGATCGACTACCTGGCCGGCCGCCCGGCCGATTCGGTGCGCGCCGTGCAGGGTATCGTCCATCGGGTTCTGGTCGAGGCCGAGGCGGCCCATACGATTGCCTCGGCGGCGCTCGCTCGAGAGACGCTGGATACCGTCGAAGGCAAGGCCCCGCGGCGGGAGCGGCGTCCGATCGGGGCGCGGAGCGGGATCCTGTCGCCGGGAATGGGGGTCGTGCGCAGTCCGGAGAAGATGGTCCAAGTCTGGCCGGTTGCGGGTGAGCGCCTGCTCACGGAGCTTGGCTGATGGCTATCAAAGGGAGCCTCAAAGAGGCGAGCCTGCCGGACGTCGTCCAGCTGCTCTTCTTCGGTCGCCGGACCGGCTGCCTGGCGCTGAGCGACCGGCAGCAGTTCGGGTCGATCTACTTCGAAGACGGCTGGATCACCTATGCCACGATCGTCAACCGTCGGGATCGGATCGGCGACATCCTGCTCAACACCGGCGCCATCACACGCGAGCAGCTCGATCAGGCCTTGGCGCTGCAGCACGGTGCTCGCGGGCGCCGGCTCGGTGAGATTCTGGTCAGCCTGGGTGCGATAGCTCCGGAAGAACTGAAACGGGTGCTGCGGTTCCAGATCGATGAGGCGGTCTATGCGCTCTTTTCCTGGAGCACCGGGACCTTCACCTTCGATGCCGGCCTCCGTCCCGAGATGGAGGGTGAACTCGAGCGGATCAATCCGGAGAATCTGCTGCTCGAGGGCGCGCGTCGGATCGACGAGTGGAGCCTGATCGAAAAGAAGGTACCGAGCTTCGATCTCATTTTCGCGCTCGACCGTTCGCTCCTGGCCAATGAAACGTTGAGCTTTACCGAGGCGCAGCGGCGCCTGCTGCCGCTGATCGATGGGGTGCGCGACACCCGTGAAGTGATCGATGCCTCCGGGCTCTCGGACTTCGAGGCCGGACAGGCGCTGTTCGGACTGATTACCGCCGGCCTCGCGCAACGGGTCGGGATGTCCTCCAAGACAACCCCATCCCGGCTGCTCGAGGCACAGATCGAAGAACACCGCAATCTGGGGGTCGCATTCCTGCGCAGCGGCATGCTCGAAGAGGCGGCGCGCGAGCTGCGCCGGGTCATCGAGTTGCGGCCCTCCGAGGGCGCTGCGCCCTTCTTGCTCGGCGTGATTGCGGGGAAGCAGGGGCGCTGGGCTGACGCGGTCGACTCGTTCCGCCAGTCGCTCGATCGGGCGGGACCGCGCGGCCAGGTGATGCACAACCTGGCCATTGCGCTCGAAGAGGTGGGTCGGCTCGATCAGGCCGACGCGATGTTTGCCGAAGCTGCCGGCCGATTGCCGGAGAATCGCATGGTCTTCGTCAACTGGGCGCTCCTTGGCCTGCGGCGCGATGACCCGGCAGTGGCCTGGGCGCGGCTCGAACGGGTTCGCGAACTCGATGCGGCTACCCCACCGCCGCTCTGGTACTTTGCCGCGGTGCTCGCGCTTGCCATGCAGGAGCAGTTGGAGCCGGCGCTGGCGCTGGCGCGGGAAGCGGTCGGCGCTCATCCGGCGCACCCGGTGCTGCGGAACAACCTTGCGGTCCTGCTCGAAGCGACTGGCGACGTGGCGGCAGCCGAGACCTTGCTGCGGGAGACCGCCACCGATGACCCGGCCCTCCCTCAGCTGCACAAGAACCTTGGCGATCTGCTCTATCGCTCGGGCCGCTACGACGAGGCCACCCAGCATTACGACCGGGCCGCCGTGCTCGCGCCCTCGCTCGGTGACGATCTGTTCTTCAAACTCGGCAACCTGGCCTTTCGTCGGCGAGCCACCGTTCAGGCGCGTGAGTACTGGGCTCAGGCGGTTCGGCTCAACCCGGGCCACCAGCTGGCGCGCGCCAACCTCGAGCTGCTGCCGGTGTCCGGATGATGGCCGCGGTCGATTCGACGGTGGGGCGGATCCATGCCCACCTGGCGTCCATCGGCGCCGGGGCGCTGACGCTGTGCAAGCCGGCCTACTTCGAGCGACGGCTGCGGAGCCGGTGGCGTGCCTGTGGCGTGGTCGATCTCGAGTCGTACGCGGATCTGCTCGATCGTGACGCCGCGGAGCGAAGCCGGCTCGCGGCCGCACTGACGATCAATGTCACCGGCTTCTTTCGCAATCCGACTGCATGGGCGGCGCTGGGGCGGGCGCTGGTCTGGCCCGCGGACCGGCCGCTGATGGCATGGAGTGCCGGGTGTGCTACTGGTGAGGAAGCCTGGTCGCTGGCTGCGCTGCTCTGGCGGCAGCGTCCCGAGCCCGGAGCCTGGCAGGTCGAGGCCACCGATCTCGACGCGCCGTCGCTCGCCGTGGCCCTGCGGGGCCGGTATCCCCTGGCGGTCAGGGCGGCCGTCGCCGCCGTGGTGCCCGAGGCGCCGCTCGTGGTCGATGCTGACGGGGTGAGCATGCCCGAGGCCTGGCGCAGCCGTCTCCGATTCCGCCAGGCGGACCTGACGCGACCGGGTGCGACCTCCGGCGCTGACCTGATCCTCTGCCGCAACGTGCTGATCTACTTTGCCGAAGCGGCGCAGGACGCGATCCTGACCTCGCTGGTGGACGCGCTGCACCCGGGTGGGCTGCTGATGCTGGGCAAGGCAGAACTGGCGGCCTGGGCGGTGCTGCCGCGGCTCGAGACGGTCGATCGTCGAGAGCGGATCTACCGGAGGGTGCGATGACGACGCCACGCCTGGTGGTCCGGGTCGGGGAGCTGCTGGTGACCGACGCGCCGGCTCATCTGGTGGCGGTCGCGCTGGGCAGTTGCGTGGCGATCGTGCTGCACGACGCGACGACCCGGATCGGGGGGTTGGCGCATGCGCTGCTGCCGTCGCAGGCCATGGGGCGGGTGACCGGTCAGCCCGGTCGCTATGCGCAGACAGCGGCCCCCGAGCTGCTGGAACGGATGATCGCGCGGGGAGCGCGGGCGCCTTCGATCACTGCGCGCCTGGTGGGTGGCGCCAGCATGTTCGTCTCCCTGACCCCCCCCGGTTCGATTCAAATGGGCGATCGCAACGTGGTCGCGGCGCGCGAGGTGCTCCACCGCCTGGGTATTCGTCTGGTGGGTGAGGCCGTGGGCGGCGATTTCGGGCGCACGGCGGATTTCGACCTCGCGAGTGGCCGGATCACCATCACCTCCTACAATCGAGCGGGGCAGGTGCTGTGACGGAGCGCGCGGCGGGGCCGATCGAGCGGGAGATTGCCGCACTGGAGGCGGAGATCGGCCAGGCGGCGTCTCCGGTGACGCGTGAGCAGGTCAAGCGGCGCATCGTGGCGATCTACAAGGAAACGGAAGCGGGGCTGAATCATTTCGAGTCGCTTCGGGAGCGCATCAAGATCCTGGTCGAGCGCTACAAGCAGGGCGCGGCCGACACCACCCGCGATCCACAGATGGTCGAACACCGGCCACCGGTTCGGGCCGACCACCTTGGCGCGTCGACGTTCATCGAGAAGGGATGGTCCCTGATTGCGCTGGGCGACCACGCTGCTGCCGAGCAAGCCCTGACCCGGGCGCTCGAGCTGGCGCCCGGCGACCTGCAGGCCGCCTCGCTGCTGGGCTGGGCCCAGATGCTCGGGCACAAGTTCGACGAGGCGCTATCGGCCTTCTCGCGCGTCCTCGCCGAGGAGCCGACCAATGCGCTGGCCCGGGTCAATGTCGGTTACATTTGTCTCAAGAAGCGGATCTTTGGGGAGGCCATCGAGCATCTCTCTCGGGCCATCCGCCTCGACAACGATCGGAAGGCGGTACTCTATGCCCATTACTACCTGGGCCTGGTGTATCTCGAGCGGGAAATGGACCTCGATGCACAGACCTTCTTCGAGAAAGCCATTCAGTTCGGACCGAATCTGATCGAAGCCTACTACGATCTCGGGCGGGCCAAGTGGTTTGCCGGAGACCATGCGGGGGCCAAGGCCGTCTGGCACAAGGGGGCCAACGCCAATCGGTTTGCGCCATGGGCCAAGCGGTGCCAGGAGCTGTTGGAGGCGGTCGAGCGGGGCGAATCAGTGCCGCGCTCTTTGCCGCCTGCCTCCTCCTGACGGCGGGTCCCTCACCTGCGCAGCAACCCCCTTCCTTTCAGCGCAGTGCCCCTCTCTCGGCGCTGGCCGGCGATCTCCTCGGTGCGGATGCCAGCGCCATCACGGTCGGCCAGGTGACCGCGATTGCGCGGGTCAGCGACCTCGACCTGGCGGCGGCTCTCGCCGAAATCGCCGATCGACCGATCGACTGGTATGGGCTGGGTCGAGTCGCGGTCACACCCCTCACGCTGGTGGTGGTGCGGGGGGAGGCGGCCTTTTATCGGGCGGGGCGGGGGCAGGTGCCCCGCTGGGGCGTCGGACTGGCCATGCCGGGAGCGCGCCTGATTGCGGTGCGCGCCGACGGCGGTGACGATCCAGTTCGGGTGCTGCGGCACGAGTTGGCGCACTTCGCCCTTCGGCAGGCGATCCGCGGTCGAGTGCCGCTCTGGTTCGACGAGGGGTATGCCGTGCTGGCGGCGGGCGAGTTCGATCGGTTCGATCGCCTGGCACTCAACCTGAGTGTGATGCGAGGAAAGGTTCCCTCGCTGAGCGAACTCAACAACGCACTGCGCGGCAACCGGCATGAAGCGGAGACGGCGTACGCGCTGGCGGCAAGCGCGGTGTCGTTTCTCGCCCGGGGCAGTCGAGACGGCACCCTCGAGCCGTTGCTCGCGCAGCTGGCCCAGGGCGTTCCGTTCGATTCCGCGGTGGTCCGGACGGCTGGCTACTCGCGCGATCGTTTCGACGAGGCCTGGCAACGGGATGTCCGCCGTCGGTACAATTGGGGTGTCTGGTTGGCGGCCGGCGGGCTGTGGTCGGTGATGGGCGGGTTGCTGGTCTTCGGGTACTGGTGGCGCCGGCGGAGGGACCGCCCCCGTCGCGCAGCGCTCGACGTCGGGTGGGACGTTTCAATTGGCGACGACGAACAGACTGCAACGCTTGACCGAACGTAGTGAAGGGAATATCCTCATCACCTTATGCCGCAAACGGATGCAGCACCGCAGGGTCGCCGGAGTCTTTTGGGGCGACGGAATCTTGCTGTTTTGGCGATTGCCCTTCTGGTGCTGGTGGCCGGGTACGTGGCATTGTCGGCAGGTCAGGCGAGCCTGGCAGCGGTGCTGCTCGTCGTCGGTTACTGTGTGCTCATTCCCTTGGCCATTGCGTTATAGGCCCGGCTGACAATCGGTCCCACCGTGCAGGGTACGCGCGAGTATGCGTCTCCCCTGGTAACGGCGGCCCTGTATTGGCAAGCGTCGAGGGTACCGCGCGGGCGAATAGCTCAGCTGGTTCAGAGCGCCTGCCTTACACGCAGGATGTCGGGGGTTCGAATCCCTCTTCGCCCATGCTCGACGTCACGATGGCGTCTCAATCTGCCATCCGAATCTTCGGATGGACCTCGTAGGGAGGTAGTCCAGAATGCGTTTGCGTGTTGCTCCCCTGGTTCTCGGTGTTCTCGCGGTCGGCGTTGCCGCACCGCTTGCTGCGCAGCTGCGGGCCAGCCGTCCTGCCGCTCAACCGCGTAACCTCCCGCGCCTGCTCGTCGCCAATCCTCACACGTTCTCGGCGGCGGATTCAGCCGCCGCCGTGCGGGTCGGTACCGGGATGCGCAATAAGCTCGACGGACTGGTCGATCGCTGGTACACCGTCATCGAGCGCGATCAGATGAATGACGCGCTGACCCAGTACGGTTATCCACCCGACGCCGTGCTGCCGCCACTGGTTGCTCGTCAGCTGGGCTCTCAGCTGCAGGCCCGGGCCTCGGTCATCAGCACCCTGGCTCGCGAAGGCGGGCAGGTCAAGATCGAGGCGCGCGTCCTCTCGGGCAACGATCAGACCGGCCACCTGGTGGCCATGACCCAGGCGCCTGGGCAAAGCCTCGACGACCTGGGCTCCAAGCTGGCCGAGTCGATGCGGCCGGCGTTCGCCGCACTGCCGGACGCGAAGTCCTGCTTCGAGGATTCCCAGTCCAATCCGACGAAGGCGGCCGATGCCGCTCGCAAGGCGATTCGGACCCAGCCCAATCACGCCCTGGCCGAGCTCTGTCTTGCACAGCTGGCAATTGCTCGCAAGGCGCCGACCGACGAAATCCTGGCGCACTACAAGAATGCCACCGAGGGCGATCGGTTCTCCCTCGAGGCGTGGGGTGGTCTCCTCGGTCAGTATCAGACCAAGGGCGACACCACCAATATCATCGAGACCTACTCGCAGCTCATCCTGATTGCGCCGAACAATCAGCGCGTGGTCGAGGACGCAGTCCGCTTCTTCATCATCGCCGGCAAGCCGGACATTGGTGAAGAAAAGGCCCGTGAGGCAATTGCCCGGGATCCGTCCAACCCGGACAACTACAACATGCTGTCGACGGCGTGCCTGGTGCAGGAAAAGCCGGAAAAGAATCTCTGCGCCATCGAGGCGCTGGAGCAGGTCTTTACGCTCGACAGCACCAAGATGGACACGCTCAATCTCCAGAAGATGCTGTTCATCACGTCGCGTGATTCCGCCAACGCACCGGCCTACCTCAAGTGGTCGCAGCGGGCCGTCGGGAAGTTCCCCACCAACGGCTATTTCCTGGGTGAGCTTGGTGCGGCCTACGCCCTGACCGGCCCGGTCGACAGCCTGGTGGCCGTGACCCGTCGGCTGGTGGCCGTCGACAAGTCGGACATGACGCCGGTCATCCGGGCGGTGCGGGCGCTTCTAGCAGAGAAGCGCTACCAGGAGGCACTCGACCTCAGCGACATCATCGAGCAGAACGGCCAGGACACCGACAAGGCAACGCTGGGTGCCGTGCTGGCCCAGGAGGGTGGCTTGCCGGTGCTGACCAGCGAGTCGGCCGATCTGCCGCTGGCGGAGAAGATCTCGCGGCGGGCGGTGCCTCTGCTTCGGGACGGTACCCGGCAGCATCAGCTCGCCAACTACGTGCTCGGGTTTGCCCTGATGGGCCAGATTCCCGTCAAGGACGCGGCGGTGGTCGAAGGCAAGACCTGCGAGAGTGTCAACGCGCTCGAGCAGTGGATCAGCGAGACCGTGGCGGCCCTCCGCGCCGGTCAGGGCATCCAGCCCGAGGTCGTGCCGGGGCGTATCAAGCAGATCGAGGACAGCTATCCGCAACGTATTGCCCAGATGAAGCGGGCGTACTGCCGGTAGTTGCGGCCCATTGATCGAAGGCGTGGGAGCCCCTTATATTTAGGGGCTCCAAACGACCAGGGGCTGTAGCTCAGCTTGGTTAGAGTGCCGCACTGTCACTGCGGAGGTCGCGGGTTCGAGCCCCGTCAGCCCCGTCTCGAAGTAACGATCACCCCGTCCCTATTTTTGTGGCGGGGTGATTTCTTTATCAGGACGCCATGCCCGACTACCACGCGCCAGTTCTCCTCGACGCCCTCCTCGAACGGTTCCCCCGGGTCGAGCGGATGGTCGATTGCACCCTCGGAGACGGCGGCCACGCCGGCACCTTCCGGGATGCCGGCGCCCGTGTGCTCGGCATCGATCAGGACCCGGTCGCCCTGGAACGGGCCCGCGCCCGCCTCGGAACCGAACGAATCGAATACTGGCCGGGCAACGCCTACGACGATGCTACGCTCGAGCGGATCGAGGCGTTCGGTCCGGATCTGATTCTGATCGATCTGGGCGTTTCGTCGCGCCAGCTCGACGACGACCGCCTCGGCTTCAGCTACCGACCGGGGGTGCCGCTCGACATGCGGATGGCCGGGGCCGGGCCGACTGCCGCAGACCTGCTGGCCGAGGCATCAGAGCAGGAACTGACCCGGTGGCTGGCAGAGTACGGCGACGAGCCCAAGGCCCGCCGGGTGGCAGGAACCATCGTCCGTCGTCGCGGAACGGCCCCGCTGCTGACCAGCGACGATCTCGTCAACGCGATTCGGTCGGCGTTAGGTGCGCGCAGCGGCCCCGCGGACTTTGCTCGAATCTTCCAGGCGGTTCGCATCGCGGTCAACGACGAGCTGGCCGGACTCGAGGCCGCGCTCCCGCGATTGCGCGACGCGCTCGTGCCGGGGGGAGCCCTGGCCGCAATCAGTTATCATTCGGGTGAAGATCGTCTCGTCAAGCATGCATTTCGCGAATGGAGCACGGCGTGCCTCTGTCCCCCGGCCCAACCCGTCTGCACCTGCCGCGGAAAGCCGCTCGGCAGGCTGGTGACGCGCAAGCCGATCCTGGCGGACGAAGCCGAAGTCGCCGCGAATCCACGGGCCCGGAGCGCCAAGTTGCGCATCTTTCAGGTGAGCTCCGATGACGGCGCGACGCGCTAAGAAGGGTACCGGCCGCTACTGGGTCGCCTTCTGGCTTGCGACCTTCCTGGTCGTTGCCGCAGGGGTGTTGTTGCGGCAGAAGGCGGCCTTCGACACTGCCGGACGGCTCCGACAGCTCAAGGAAGCCCGTGGCGCCCTGGAGGCGCGGCAGGCGGAGCTGGAGCGGCGGATCCGAATGGCCTCGACCGCCGAAGCGCTGGCGCCGAAGGTGGCCAAGCTGGGCCTTGCCGTTCCTCCGGATACGGCCTCGACCATTCTCCTGCTGGGAGCCGGTGCCGGTGAAACGCGGTCCCGCTGAGCGCACCACCAACCCCGATGGCCGGCTTCGCTGGCTCAGTGCGTTCCTGCTTCTGGGCGCTGCGGCCATGGTCGGACGCGCGGGCTATCTCCAGCTGGCCCGCGGGGGAGACTACGCCAGCATCGCGCGGTCGGAGCGGACGGCGCGGCGGGTGGTCGAGGCGCCCCGCGGCGTGATTACCGACCGGGCCGGCACCCACCTGGCCACCTCGCTCGAGCGCTATCGTATCGATATCGCCGGGGTCCAGGTCCGTTACCCCGATTCCCTGCTGCGGATCTATCGCCAGGACATCGGGCGCGATGTCAGGCGGCTGGAAACTGCCTTGCGTACAAAGCGTGACTTCTATGCCCACGGTCCCTTCACGGCCATGCAGATACGCCGGCTGCGCACCATGGATGGAGTCTATCCGCGGCCGATCTATCGGCGCGAGTATCCCTCGGGTCCGCTGGCCCGCCCGCTGATCGGCAATCTCTGGGCGGATCGGAATGAGGGGCGCACCGGTCTCGAGCGGTTCCTCGACTCACTGCTGGCCGGCGTCCCGGGCGAGGCGGTGCTGATCAAGGACGCCGGGGGAAGGACGTACGAGTCGCCGGGGCGGGTCGCCCGCCCGGCGGTGCGGGGTCACGAGGTGACGCTGACCATCGATCGCGAGCTGCAGGAAATCGCCGAGGGAAGCCTGGCGGCGGTGTTCCGCGAAGCCAACCCGCGCCGCGGCGACATCGTGTTTCTCGACCCCCGAACCGGCGAGGTCCTGGCGGCCGCGGCGCGCGAGGTCGATTCGCTCGGTGCGGAAGTGGTGAGCGCCTCGTTCTTCGGCAGTTCGTTCGAACCCGGATCGACGGCCAAGCCGTTCACGGCTGCCGCACTGCTGGCGCTGGGCCGGGTCACGAGCACCGACGAGGTGTCGCCGGAGAAGGGCGTCTGGCCGGTGGCCGGGCGGTCCCGACCGGTCCGGGACGATCATCCCCAGAAGAACCCCCTGACGCTGGCGCGGGCCATCCAGGTGTCCAGCAACATCGCCATGGGCAAGTTCTCGCAGCGGCTGACTCCAGCTGAGCACTACGAGGCGCTGCGTGCCTTTGGCTTTGCTTCGCCCACCGGGGTCGAGTTTCCGGGTGAAGCCTCCGGTGTGGTGCCTCGGCCCGAACGATGGAGGGCGGGGCAGGAGGGTATCAGCGCGGCGATGGGTTATGCCATTCAGGTCACCCCGATTCAGCTGGCGGCTGCGTATGGGGCGCTGGCCAACGACGGCCGCCTGATGGCGCCGGCGCTGATTCGGGAAATCCGAGATCCGGATGGCAAGGTGATCTATCGTCACCAGCCTCTCGTAGTCCGACAGGCGGTGACGCCCGAGGTGGCGGCCACGATCCGGGGTTACCTGGCGCTTTCGGCGGCCGATTCAGGCACCGGGAGCCGGGCCCAGGTCCGAGGTGGCGTGCTGGGCAAGACGGGAACGGCCCGTCTGGTGCGCAACGGTCGCTACGTCGATGAGCATGCCGCCTCGTTTGCCGGGATCTTCCCGGCCAACGATCCGCAGCTCGTCGTGGTGGTGCGGATCGAGCGGCCGAGGGGCGGGTACTACGGCGGAACGGTGGCGGCGCCTCTGGTGGGCCGGATGCTGCGGCAGGCGCTGGCGGCCCGGCGAACCTCGCTCGATCGAACCCGGCTGGCCGACCAGGGCGCCGGGCGCCAGTCGGTTGCTGCGCGCCCAAGCACCGCCGATCGGGAGCCGGAGCGACGCAGCTGGGTGCCGATTCCCCTTCCCCCGGTCGGTCGCGAGGCCGCACCGGCGCACGAGGTGCCCGATGTCGTGGGCCTCTCGGTCCGCAAGGCAACGGCTGCGCTGCATCGCCGCGGCTTCCAGGTCCGACTCGAAGGCGGCGGGGTGGTACAGCGGACCGTGCCGGAGTCGGGCGAAACCATGGACGCCGGGAAGACGGTCATGATCGTGGCCGCCCGGCCGCGGGCCCCATGACCGGGGTCCGGGATACCGCCTCGCTGCTGGCGGCGCTGGCGCGGGAGGACCTGCTCGAGAGCGCGCCGAAGGATTGTCCGTCCCCGTCGTCGCTGCAGATCGACAGCCGTGGGGTGACCCAGGGAGCCTGGTTTCTTGCAGTTCGTGGCTCGCAGGTCGATGGGCATCGCTTTGCGCCGGCAGCCGTGGCTGCGGGCGCTGCGGTTGCCGTGGTCGAAGCCATGGTGCCCGACCTGCCGGTGCCGCAGGTCGTGGTTCGTGACGGTCGGCTTGCTGCGATTGCGCTGGCCCGCGCCTGGTTTGGCGATCCGTCCCGGCAACTCTCGCTGATCGGAGTCACCGGCACCAGCGGCAAGACCACGACGACGTTGCTGACGGGTCACCTGCTGGGCGACGAGGGCCACGCGGCCGGGACGATCGGTACGCTCGGTGCGTATGATGGATCCGGTCGGCCGGTTCCTTCGACGGCGGGGTCGCTGACCACACCGGGGCCGGTCGATCTGCAGGCCACCCTGGCCGGGATGGTCGCAGCCGGGGTTCG
Organism: Gemmatimonadales bacterium; assembly: GCA_019637315.1. Lineage (NCBI taxonomy): Bacteria > Pseudomonadati > Gemmatimonadota > Gemmatimonadia > Gemmatimonadales > Gemmatimonadales bacterium. The sequence continues at coordinate 38,801 of JAHBVU010000013.1, read as the reverse complement.
CCAGCTCGCGGTGGAAGCCTCCTCGCACAGCCTGGAGCAGGGACGGCTGGACGGTCTCGTCTTCGACGGCGCCATCTTCACGAACCTGAGCCGTGAGCATCTCGACTATCACGTCACCATGGACCGATATCGCGAGGCCAAGCTTCGCCTCCTCACCCTGTTGGGGCCGGGCGGGGTCGTGGCGGCCAATCGTGATGACCCGGCCTGGGAGCCGCTCTGGGGTCGCCCTGACGCGGTGACCTTCGGGACCTCGCCGGCCGCCATGCTGCAGGCGCGGGATCTCGTGCTGCTGCCGCTCGAGAGCCGCTTCCGGCTAACCGGTCGGTACGGTGAGGCGGACGTGACACTGCCGCTGCCGGGAGAGTTCAACGTCTCCAACGCGCTGGCCGCGGCGGCCTGCGCGCTTGGGCTCGGGCGGCCGTTCGATGCGGTCGCAGCCCGTCTCGCCGATGCACCGCAGGTGCCCGGGCGGATGGAGCGGCTGACCGACCGGCCTTGTGTCGTGATTCGCGACTATGCCCACAAGCCCGACGCGCTCGAGCGGGTTTTGCGAACCTTGCGACCGATCACGCCGGGCCGCTTGATGGTGCTGTTCGGCTGCGGCGGCGATCGTGACCGCGGCAAGCGCCCGATCATGGGCCAGCTGGCTGCGGAGCTGGCTGACCTGTCGATCGTCACGTCCGACAATCCCCGGACCGAGGACCCCGACGCGATCATCGACGAGATCGTGGCCGGCTTTCCGTCGCGGGACCGGCTGCAGCGGATCGCCGATCGACGTGAGGCGATTCGGTGGGCGCTCGATCAGGCGGGGCCCGATGACACTCTGGTGCTGGCCGGGAAGGGGCACGAGACCTACCAGGTCATCGGAACGACCTCGTACCCGTTCGACGAGCGAGCGGTCGTCGCCGAGTTGCTGGAGGGCCGCTAGATGCGCTGGGACGATCGGGCGGTACGCACGGCGCTCGGCCTCCCGGGCGGAGCGGAGGGGCCGGCCTACACCGCCATCGTGACCGATACGCGCACCCTGGCGCCAGGGGCGCTGTTCGTGGCACTCGCGGGCGAGCGGTTCGACGGTCACCGCTTTCTCGACGTCGCGCGCGATGCAGGGGCCATTGCCGCCGTGGTTCGGGCCGATACCGCGGACGTGCCCGGCCTGATCCTGTACCGGGTCGAGGACACCCTGCGAGCGTACGGGTGGCTGGCCCGGCATCGCCGCCGCCAGCTCCGCGGGCCGGTGGTGGGCGTGACCGGGACCAACGGCAAGACGGCCACGAAGGAGATGCTCGCGGCCGCGCTGGCGACCCGTTTTCGGGTCCACGCCACCCGGCTCAATCTCAACAACCTGGTGGGCGTGCCGCAGACGATTCTCGAGGCGCCCGAGAGTATCGAGGCGCTGGTGGTCGAGGCCGGGGCCAACCTGCCGGGTGAAATTGCGCGGTATCGCGAAATCATCGAGCCGAGCGTTGCGGTGATCACCAACGTGGCCCAGGGGCACCTCGAGGGGTTCGGGTCGGTCGAGGGAGTACGGGCCGAGAAGCTGGCCCTGGCCGAGGGAGTTCCGGTCGTCGTGATTCCCTCGGATGATGCCGAGCTGCTGGCGGGAGCCAGGGCGCGTGCCGGCCGGGTGGTGACGGCCGGTCTCGAGCGCGGTGATGTTGTGCCAACCTCCGTGACTCTCGACCCCGCAGGGCGAGCCCGGATGATCGTCGACGGCATCGAGCTCAGGGTCAGCCAGTTCGGGCTTCATCAGGCCAGGAACGCGCTCCTCGTCTGGGCGGTGGCGAAGGAGCTCGGCCTCGACCTCGCCGCCGTGGCATCGGCGCTTGGTCAGGTCAGCCTGCCTGGCGGGCGAGGCGAGCTGATCCAGCACGGCAGCCTCACCGTGCTTAACGACAGCTACAACGCCAATCCGGCGTCGTTTCGTGCCGTCATCGAGGTGGCGCGCGCTATGCGTGGCAACCGGAAGCTGGTCTTCGTGGCCGGTACCATGCGCGAACTGGGTCCCGAGGCGTCCCGCTGGCATGCGGACGTCGCTGAGGCATTGGTGGCGCTCGACCCCGATCTGCTTGCCGCCGTCGGAGAGTTCGGCCCGGCGCTGGCGCCGTTTGCCGGTCGTTTGGGGGAACGGTTGCTCACAGCGCCCGACGCCCTTAGCATGGGCGAGCAGCTCGCTCCCAGGTTGAAGGGCGATGAACTCGTCGTGCTCAAGGGGTCGCGCGGCGTCACGCTCGAACGAATGCTCCCGGCTCTCATCGCTCGCACTGCGCCCTAAGGCTCCGCGATGCTCTATCATCTGCTGGCCCCGCTGGGCCGCGATCACATCCTCTTCAACCTTTTCAACTACATCAGCTTCCGAGCCGCCGGTGCGGTGGTGACGGCGCTGTTGATCGCGTTCGTTGTCGGGCCCTGGATCATCGAGCGACTCCACCGGCTCAAGATCGGTCAGGTCGTCCGAACCGGCTTGCTCGCCAGCCACGAAGCGAAGCGCGGCACGCCGACCATGGGCGGGCTGATCATTCTCCTCGCGACCGTCGTGCCGACCTTGCTCTGGGCGCCCCTGACCAATCGGTTCATTCTGGTGGCCGTGCTGGCGACCTTGTGGACCGGGGCGATCGGGTTCCTCGACGACTATCTCAAAGTGGTGCAGGGTAAATCCCGCGGGCTGGTGGCGCGCTGGAAGCTGGTCGGTCAGTGTACCTTCGGGATTGCGCTTGGCACGTATCTCTGGCTCGAGCCCGTCGTCTCGACCGCGACCATCCCGGCCACCGCGACGATCCTTCCGTTCCTCAAGTACACGGTTGTGATCTTTGCGCCGCTGCTCTACATCGGGTTTGTCACCTTCGTCGTAACGGGCGCCAGCAATGCGGTCAACATGACCGATGGACTGGACGGACTTGCCGCCGGCTTGACCGCGATTGCGGCCGGCGCATTTGCGGTCTTCGCCTACATCTTCGGTCGGGTCGACATGACGTCGTATCTCGGCTTCTACTATCTCCCCGGAGCGGGGGAACTCACGGTCTTCTGCGCTGCGCTGATGGGCGGGGCCATCGGTTTCCTCTGGTTCAACGCCCACCCGGCCCGCGTCTTCATGGGCGATACCGGCAGCCTTGCGATCGGTGGCGCGTTCGGGACCGTGGCGATCCTGCTCCGGGCCGAGTTCCTGCTGCTGATCATCGGCGGGGTGTTCGTGGCGGAGCAGATGTCGGTGATACTGCAGATCGGCGTCTACAAGTGGTTCAAGCGGACTCGGGGGCGTGAGTACGCCGATGCGCATCGGGTCTTCCGGATGGCGCCGCTGCACCACCATTTCGAGAAGAAGGGATGGCCGGAGAGTCAGGTGGTCGTTCGGTTCTGGATCCTTGGGTTCTTCTGCGCGTTGGTGGCCTTTGCGACCCTCAAACTCCGCTGAGGTGCCGATGATTCCGGGGCTCGAGCTGGCTCGTGAGGTCGCGGTGATTGGCCTCGGGCGAAGCGGTGCGGCCGCAACTCGGTTGCTTCGGAGTGCTGGGGCGATCGTCTATGCGTCCGATGGCGGGCAAAGCGAGTCGCTCGAGGCGACGGCATCTGAGCTGCGCGCGCTTGGCGCGGATGTCGAGACCGGCGGACACGACCTCGACCGGATTGGCCGGGCCGGGCTCGCCGTGCTCTCTCCGGGGGTGCCTCCCGATGCGCCGCCGGTGGTTGCCGCTCGCAGCCACGAAGTGCCGGTCTGGGCGGAGGCGGAGCTTGGCTTGCGCGCGCTTCATCCGGCCGAGTATGCGGCGATTACCGGGACCAACGGAAAGACCACGACGACCGCGCTGGTGGGGCACTTGCTCGTGGCGGCGGGGCGCCGGGCCCGAACGGCGGGAAACATCGGCACACCGCTGTCACAGTTGGCGTTGTCGGATGATCGCCCGGACGTGCTTGCCGTCGAGTTGTCGAGCTTTCAGCTCCACGACATGCCGAGCCTGGCCCCGTCGGTCGGGGTGCTGACCAACCTGGCGCCGGACCACCTCGATCGCTACGCCACGCTCGACGAATATTATCGCGACAAGATGCGGCTCTTCCTCAACGCAACCCTCGAGTCGCGCTGGATTACCAACGCCGATGACGAGACCTCGGCGCGCTGGGTCGGCGACATGCCCGGGCGCCGCTACCAGTTTTCCCTCATCGGGCCGGCCGACGCGTGGTACGATCGGGCCGCGAATCTGCTCCGGCTCGGCGAGGCGGCCCTGCTCGATCGGGATCGGCTGCCACTGCTTGGGGACCACAACGTTGCCAACGCGCTGGCGGCGGCCCTGGCGGTGGCCGCGCTCGGCGTGCCGATCGAAGTGATCGGGCAGGGACTGGAGACGGTTGCTGCGTTGCCGCACCGGATGGAGCCGGTCAGTGAGACTGGGGGCGTGCTCTGGATCAACGATTCCAAGGCGACCAACCTGTCGTCGACGGACGTGGCGGTTCGGGCCATGGCTCGCCCGTATATCCTGTTGCTCGGGGGGCGGCACAAAGGCGAGAGCTATGCGCGGCTGGCGCCGCTCCTGACCGGGTGCCGTGCCGTGATTGCGTATGGTGAGGCCAAGCCGATCATCCTGCGGGACCTCAGCGGCGCGGTTCGGCTGGTCGAGGGAGGCACCTTCGCGGAAGTCGTCGCTGCCGCGCGGTCGCTGGCCCGGGTCGGAGATGCGGTGCTGCTGTCGCCGGCGTGCTCGAGCTACGACATGTTTCCGAACTACGAAGTGCGGGGCGCGACCTTTCGTCACCTGGTGGAGGCGATGTGAATCGTCAGGTCGACCATCCGAGCGAGGTGCGTTGGGAAACGCGCCTCTTCGGGACCGTGACGGCCGTGCTGACTGTTTTCGGGATCGTCAGCGTCTACTCGGCAGCAAGCTTCCAGGATGCCGGGCTGAGTGTGGCGCTCAAGCAGCTCTTCGGCGCCGCGGTGGGCGCGGTGGTGCTGCTGATCGCATCGCGGATCGATTACCAGCGCTGGCGCGACTGGGCCTGGCCGATCCTGTTTTTCACGCTCTTGCTCCTGGTGATTCTGCTCTTGCCAGGACTCGGGTCGATTGCACCGCGGATCAACGGCGCCAAGCGGTGGATCAATGTCGCCGGAGTGGGGTTCCAGCCTTCGGAGCTGGCGCGGTTTGCCATCGTGGTCTGGGTTGCGATGATCGCCGCCAAGAAGGGTGAGCAGATCCGCGAGTTCAAGAAGGGGATGGCGCCGGTGCTCGTCGTGACGGGACTGGTCTCCCTGCTGGTTCTGCTGCAGCCCAATCTGTCGATGGCCACGATCATTGCCGTGCTGGGCGGAACGATTCTCTTCATTGCCGGCGCCAAGATCGGCCAGTTCCTGCTGCTCTTCATCGGGGTGGTGTTTGCCGGCGTCACGGCGATCATGGCTGAGCCGTATCGCTTCCAGCGGTTCCGCTGTTTCTTCGGCCTTGCCTCGGATTGTCAGGCCACCACCAACTGGCAGCTCGACCAGGCCACCAAAGGGTTTGCCTCGGGCCGGTTCTTCGGCACAGGGTTCGGCGAAGGCCAGCTCAAGCTCAACTATCTGCCCTATGCACCCTCAGACTTCCTCTTCAGCACCGTCGGCGAGGAGTGGGGCTTTCTGGGGGTGACGTTCGTGGTGGCGCTGTTCGGCCTCTTCTGCTGGCTCGGGCTTCGGATTGCCCGAACGGCGCCGGATCCGTTTGGACGCTACCTGGCGGGAGGGCTGACCGCATCCGTTGGGATTACCGCTCTGATGCACATGGCGGTCAACATGGGGTTGATGCCCACGACCGGGCTGGTGCTGCCGTTCATGTCGGCGGGTCGGTCGAACCTCTGGGTCACACTGCTGGGGGTTGGCGTGGTCATGAGTGTCGGCCGGATGCGCGGCCGCGCCGTGCCTCCGTGAGCGGGCCCCTCACGGTCCTGGTGGCCGGGGGCGGTACCGGGGGGCACCTGATGCCTGCATTGGCCATTGCCGACGCGCTCCGGACGCGTCATCCCGAGTGGCGGATCGTCATGGTCGGCGCCACGCGAGGCGTCGAGTCGCATTTGCTCCCGGCCAGGGACTATCCCTTCCACCTGCTGCCGTTCGAGCCGATCTACCGGCGGCAATGGTGGAAGAACTACCGCTGGCCCTGGCTCGCGTTACGCTTGCTCGGCATGATTCGGCGCTTGCTGGATCAGGAACGGCCGGCGCTGGTGGTCGGCACCGGTGGCTACGCCTCGGGGCCGTTGCTCTGGGCGGCGGCTCGCCGCGGGATTCCGACTGCCATCCTCGATCAGGACGCCTATCCCGGGTTGGCCACCCGATGGCTCGCGCCACGGGTGCGGGAGGTCTACCTCGGCGCGCCCGAGGCGGTTCCGCATCTGCGCCCGGGGCGCTCGACCGAGGTGGTGGTGACGGGCAGCCCGATTGCGCCTCCCAGCCCCGAGCGGCGGGCGGCGGCACGCGCCGGTTTTGGCCTGCAGGACGACCGGCCGGTGCTGCTCGTGATTGGCGGGAGCCAAGGTGCGGTGGCAATCAACGAGCTGATGGCGGGCTGGATCGGCGAGGACGGTCTGACCGACCTGAACCTGATCTGGGCTACCGGACGAGGCAGCTACGCCCGATACCGGGACCTCGATGCCCGGCCGGGCCGTCGGGTGGTCGATTTCCTGGACCCGATTGCCGATGCCTACGCCGTCGCCGATCTGGTGGTGGGCCGGGCCGGGATGACCACCATCGCCGAGCTGTGTGCCTGGGGGCTGCCGTCCATCCTGATACCGCTGCCGACCGCGGCGGCCGATCACCAGACCAAGAACGCCGAGGCGCTGGAGCGGGCGGGGGCGGCCGTGCTCCGCCGTCAGGCCGATCTCACGCCGCGCCAGCTGGGGGAGGCCGTGCGTCACCTTCTGGCCGATCCGGTTCGACTGGGGGCTATGCGTGCCGCCGCCCTGGCACGCGGAAAACCGGGGGCTGTGACCCAAATCGTGGCACGGCTCGAGCGGTTGGTCGGGTAGCCGCCGCCGCGGGTTCGGCACCGGCGGAGTGCAGGGACTCCGTCTTTCTCAACTCTCGACAGCATTTTAGATTAGCCCGACACGGATGAACCTGTTTCTCCAGTCGGATTCGCGCCCGCTGCACTTCGTCGGCATCGGCGGCGCCGGAATGAGTGCGCTGGCCATGGTCGCGCTTCGTCGCGGCGTGCGGGTCACCGGTACCGACGCGGACATCTCGGGCAGCACCGATCTCGTGAAGGCTGGAGCGGTCGTTGCCGAGGGTAGTTCGCCGCTCCTGGTGGGCGAGGCCGGGGCGGTGGTGGCCAGTGCGGCGATCCCGCCGGGGCACCCGGACCTCGTCGAGGCAGCGCGGCTGGGGCTCCCGATCGTGCCCAGGAAGCAGGCGCTAGCCGGGCTGGTGGCGGGCGCCACGGTCGTGGCCGTTGCCGGTACGCACGGCAAGACGACCACCACCGTGATGACCACCGAGGCGCTGATCGGCGCGGGCCGCGATCCGACCGGCCTCGCGGGCGGGCGGGTGGCGTCCTGGGGTGGCAACGCCCGAATGGGTGGCACGGCGCTGTTCGTGGTCGAGGCGGACGAGTACGACCAGGCGTTTCTGACGCTGACGCCGACGGTGGCCATCATCAACAACGTCGAACCGGATCACCTCGAGTGCTACGGTTCGGTCGAGGCGATGGAAGCGGCCTATTTCCAGTTTGCGCAGCCGGCAGAGCGGGTCCTGGTCGGTACGGACGGCGCCGGACCGGATCGGGTGGCGGCGGCCATCGGCAGCCGGGTCTGGCGGTTCGGGCCGGGCGCCCCGGATCTGGGGCTCGAGGCGGTGCAGCTCAGCGAGCGGGGCAGTCGGGCGACCGTGCGCTTTCCCGACGGGTCGGCGGTGCCGCTGGCGTTGCAGGTGCCGGGGCTGCACAACCTGCGTAACGGCCTGGCGGCACTCGGCGCCGCATATGCGCTCGGGGCGGATGTCTCGGGCGCGGCGACCGCTCTCGCGGCGTATGCCGGCGTCGGGCGGCGGTTCGAGCGGGTGGGCGAGGCGGGTGGCGTGGCGATCGTCGACGACTATGCGCACCATCCGACCGAGCTGGCGGCGACGCTCGCTGCGGCGCGGCAGGCCTATCCCGGGCGGCGCCTGGTGGCGGTCTTCCAGCCGCATCTCTACAGTCGGACTGCGCTGCACGCGGAGGCCATGGGACAGGCGGTTGCTGCGGCGGACCTTGCGGTGGTCACCGACGTGTACGGTGCCCGAGAGGCGCCGGTCCCGGGAGTGACCGGTGCGCTGGTGGCCGCAGCGGCGGAGCGACAGAGTGGCGCCAGGGTGCGCTATGTCGCGGACCGGTCCCAACTGACCGGAATCGTCGCCGACCTGCTTGAGTCGGGCGATATCGTCATTACGTTGGGGGCTGGCGATGTCACCCGAGTGGGTCGCGAGTTGCTCGGCCGTTTGGCAGATCGGTGAAGCGGGGCTGGATCATCCTGCTCTGGGCGCTCGGCGCGGCGGCCCTGGTCAGCCTCTGGTGGCTGGCCCCGATGGCGCTCAGTCGGATGAGCCTGTTCAAGGTGCGTCGGCTGGAGGTGACCGGGTCGCGCTACTTCACCGCCGCCGAAATTGCCGAGGCTGCCAAGCTCCCGGTCGGAGCGAGTATTTTCGATAGCACCGAACCGCTCCGCGATCGAGTGCTGGCGTTGCCGGGCGTCCAGCGGGTCGTGGTGCACCGGCGATTGCCAGGCGCGCTCGAAGTCGAGGTGGTGGAGTTTGAGCCGGTGGCATTCGTCCGGGCTCAGAACCGGGTGGCGCTGATGGATCGCCGGGGGCGGATCCTGCCCTTCGATCCGACCCGTTCGCCCGCGGACCTGCCGCTGGCCGAGGCGGATGGCGAAGTCGGCGCGTTCATCGAGCGGGTGCGCGACACTGATTCGGAGTTGCACGGCACCATCGAGTCGGTCAGCCGGGAGCGGAACACGATCGTGCTGGAAACCGTGAAGCATCGACTTCTCTTCCGCGTGGGGGCTACCACGAAAGACATCCAGGGAACCGCCGCCGCGCTGGCCGAGGTGTCCAGCCGCCAGTGGAACGTCGCTGAAGTCGACGCCCGTTTCGAGGGCCGTGTCATTGTCCGGCGGAGGGCGCGATGAGCGCCGCCGGCCCGCGGCTGGTCGCGTCGCTCGATCTTGGGTCGAGCGCCATCACGGCCGCGATCGGAGAGGTTACCGGCGATCCACGGAACCCGGGGGTTCGGGTGCTGGGTGTCGGCACCGAACGGACCACGGGGCTCCGACGGGGCGTGGTGCGCGATGTCGAGGAAACGACCCGTGCCATCGGACGCGCGCTCAAGGATGCGCAGCTGATGGCCGGGGTCGAGGTCGGCACGCTGTATGTTGGCGTGGCCGGCGAGCATGTGGCGGGACGGCTGTCGCACGGCGTGGTGTCGGTGGCTGGCAACGAGGTGCGGACGGCGGACGTCGCGCGCGTCAACGAAGTGGCCGCCAACATTGCCTTCAGCCGCGACCATGAACTGCTCCACGGGGTGCCCCAGGATTACCTCGTCGACACCCAGGACGGCATTTCCGATCCGATCGGCATGGTCGGGTCCCGGCTCGAGGCCCAGGTCTACCTCGTCACCGTGCTCTCGAGCGCCATGGTCAATCTGCAGCGCTGCATCGAGCGGGCCGGCTTCCGGGTCGGCGAATTCGTGCTGGAGCCGCTGGCGGGCTCGCTGGCGGTGCTGTCGCCTGATGAACGGGAACTGGGCTGTGCCCTGATCGAACTGGGCGGTGGCTCGACCAACGTGGCTGTCTTTCAGCACGGCAAGATCTGTCACACGGCATCGTTGATGTTTGCCGGTGGACATGTCACCAACGACATCGTGCACGGCTTGCAGGTACCGCAGCAGGAGGCCGAGCGGCTCAAGGAACGGCACGGAGCGGCGTACGAGCCGCTGGTGGCCGACGACGAGATCATTCAGCTGCCCAATCTGCCGGGACAGCCTGCTCGGAACGTGCATCGCCGGGTGCTGGCGCACATCGTTCACATGCGGATGCAGGAAATTCTCGAACTGGCTCTGGACGAACTGAACCGAACCGGCTTTCGTCAGCGGTTGGCCGCGGGCGTGGTGCTGAGCGGCGGTGGTGCGCAGTTTCCGGGCATTGTGGAATTGACCCGGGAAGTGTTTGCTCTTCCAGTACGAGTCGGGGTACCGGGCACGGGCCTGAGCGGCCTGGCCGATCGTGTTGCATCGCCGCGCATGACGGTGCCCGCAGGGTTGCTGTTGTACGGAGCACGGCAGGTGCTGCAGACCGGCGGGTTCGGGGCCCATGGGCGCCGCTCGCCTGCGGTGGACAAGGTGATCGGACCCGTCAAGCGCTGGTTACAGGACTTCTTTTGAGCATCGAGAGGACAAGAGGCCATGACCTTCCGGATTGAAGAGCCGCCGGTTCAGAACGCCCGCATGAAGGTGATCGGTGTCGGCGGTGGCGGAGGTAACGCCGTCAACCGGATGATCCAGGAAGCCCTGGTCGGGGTCGAGTTTGTGTCGGTCAATACCGACGCACAGGCCCTGACGTCCAACAAGGCCGACGCCAAGGTGCAGATTGGTAAGAAGCTCACCCGCGGGCTCGGCGCCGGGGCACGACCGGAAATCGGTCGGCAGGCCATCGAGGAGAACCGGGATGAGGTGCTCGAAGCCATGCAGGGCTGCGACCTTGTCTTCGTCACCTGCGGCATGGGTGGTGGCACCGGCACTGGTGCGGCCCCGTTCATTGCCCAGATGGCCCGGGATATCGGCGCCCTGACGGTCGGCATCGTGACCAAGCCCTTCCTCTTCGAAGGCAAGAAGCGGATGAAGCAGGCCGAGACCGGCATTATGGAAATGCGGCAGCATGTCGATACTATGATCGTGGTTCCGAACGAGCGCCTCCTGGCCGTGGTCGGGAAGGGCATTCTGTTCCAGGACGCGCTCAAGAAGGCCGATGACGTGCTGCTCCAGGCCACCCAGGGCATTGCGGGGCTGGTGACGGCGACGGGTCTCATCAACGTGGACTTTGCCGACGTGCGGACCGTGATGCAGAACGGCGGCTCGGCGTTGATGGGCACCGGTATTGGCTATGGCGACAACCGGGCACTCGAGGCCGCGCAGCAGGCCATTACCAGCCCGCTGCTCGACAACATTTCGATTGCCGGCGCAACCGGTGTGCTCATGAATGTTGTTGGCGCAGATCTCCAGATCGACGAAGTCACCACGATGGCCGAGATCGTTCACGAGGCCGTGGGTGACGATGCCGAGATCATCTTCGGCGCCGCGATCGATCCGACCTTGAAGGGTGAGGTCCGCATCACGGTAATCGCGACGGGTTTCGATAGGGCGGTGACCGGTGATGTGCCCGTGCCGGCCCCCGCGCAGTCCCAGCGGGCCAGCTCCCAGGTGCTCCAGTTTCCGCAGCAGAAGTCACGGCCCGCTGCCGCGGCGGCGCCCGCGCCAGCTCCGGTGGAGTCGCGTCCGCCAGCGGCTCCGCAGCCAGCTGCCCGGACCATTTCACTGCCGCCGAGGACGGCTGTTCCCGGGCCGGGCAGCGATCTTCCGGACATGGAGATCCCGACCTTCATCCGACGGCAGATGGACTGATGCGGCGGCTCTTCGCCGTCGTCGGGGCACTCGGCATCCTGATCTCGGCTGCCGCGTTCAGCGCGCGCGGCAGTTGGCCGTGGCAGCGGTTGTCGGCCGAAGCGCCCGACATCGTCCCGATCGTGGAACGTCGGGTTGCTTCGGACACGCTCCGGTCGGGTGAAACGATCGGGGAGTTGTTTGCCCGGCGCGGCATCGGGGCGATCGATCTCGCCGCCGTGGTGGAACTGCTCGGTATCGATGCGCGCCGGGTTCGCGCGGGGCAGGTCTTTCACTTCGGGTACCACGACACCGTGCCGCATCCGGTCGACGTGACCGTTCGTACCAAGCGGACGGAAGAGACTCGGGTGTTTCGTGAGGCGGCGGCCTGGACCTCCGAGGTCCGACCGATCGAGTGGACTCAGCACCAGGTTCGGCTCGAAGGCCGAATCGAAACCTCGCTCTATGACGCTCTGATCGACGCCGAGCTCAGCGAAGACGTTCCCGCGGGCGATCGGGTTCGGCTGGCCTGGGATCTGGCTGACGTATTTGCCTGGTCGGTCGATTTCAGCCGGGACCTGCAGCGAGGTGACCGATTCACCCTGCTGTTCGAGCGCGAAGTGTCCGAACTGGGTGAAACCCGGGTCGGCAACATTCTGGCGTCCCATCTCGAAGTTGGTGGCCGTCAGCAGTCTGCCTTCCGATTCGAAACCCAGGACGGGCGAAAACAGTACTTCGATGTAGAGGGCAGCTCGCTCAAGCGTGCCTTTCTTCGAGCGCCGGTGGAGTTCCGGCGGATCTCGTCGCGTTTCAGCTCGGCTCGGTTCCATCCGGTCCTGGGCGTTTACCGTAAGCACGAAGGCATCGACTATGCGGCCAGCAGTGGGACACCCGTGATGGCGGCCGGTGACGGCACCGTCCTGCGGGCAACCCGCGCCGGGGGGTATGGCCTCCTGGTCGAGCTGCGCCACAAGAGCGGCATCACGACCCGCTACGCTCACCTGCGCGGCTTTGCGCCCGGCGTTCGCACGGGGTCGCGGGTTCGTCAGGGTGATGTAATCGGGTATGTCGGGGCTACTGGGCTGGCTTCCGGACCGCACCTCCACTACGAGTTCCGACAGAACGGCGTGGCCCGCAATCCGGGGTCGGTCGATCTCGGCAACGGCGATCCTGTGCCGGCCGGGGAACTCGCCGCATTCCTGGCTCATCGGGATCAACTGCAGCATCTGTTGCGGCCTGGTCCGCAGCTGCCGGCCGCGATTGCGGCTGACGTTGAATAGACCCTTGCCCTTCTGATGGTCGAGATCCTCGCGATCGCGCTGATCGCCGCTGTTCTGGCTCTCGGCGTCTATCTCGGACTGGAACGACTCGGACGCCGCGCCACCATGCCGGCGTCCTTTCGTTTCGTTGCCTGGACGCTGCTTGGCCTCCTGCTCATCGATCAATCATGTGCGCGCCAGCCGGGATCGATCCGCCCGCTGGTGCTGCTCGACGCGTCGCTCAGTATGGCCGGGGTCGGGGCCCGTTGGGACGAAGCCAGAGAAACCGCGTCGGCGCTCGGGGACGTCCGCCCGATCGGTCCGCTTGGCCCTGATTCGGCGCCGTTGGGCGGTCGGTCGGCGGTTGGTGATGCGCTGCTGGCGGCCACCGCGGCGGGTCGGCCGGTTTGGCTGATCACCGACGGCGAGATCGACGACGCCTCCGAGCTGTCGCCCGGGCTGCTGGCGCAAGCCGGCGTTCGGGTGCTGCCCCGCGAGCGCCGTCCCGATCTGGCACTGACCGGTGTGATCGGCCCAGATCGTGTCTCGCTGGGTGATACGCTGCGTCTGGACGTCGAAGTGTCGGGGTTCGATCTGCCGGACCGTCGCGAGGTCACCATCGAGGTTGCCTCCGGTGAGCAGCGCTGGTTTTCGCGGGCCGTTCCGCTCGAGGCGGGTTCGGGTCGCGCCACCCTCGAGTATGCCTTGCCGGCGTCGGTTCCGGCGGGACTGCATCTGCTCACGGTGTCGCTCCGCGATGCCGCGGATGCCGAACCGCGTACCGACCAGCGGCTCCACGCGCTTGCTGTGCTCCCGACGCCGGGCATCGTGGTCGTGGCGGCGTCGCCGGGGTGGGAAAGTCGCTTCTTCTTTCGGGCGCTGACGGATGTCGCGGCCCTGCCGGTGCGCGGCTACTACGCGGTCGAGCGTGATCGCTGGGTCCGCATGGGCGATGTCGCCGCGACCTCGGCGGGCGAAGTGGAGCAGGCTGTCAACCGTGCGGACCTGCTGGTGCGCTTTGGTGATCTGCCTGAGCGCTTCGGCCGGGTTCGCGCACGGGCCCGCTGGGACTGGCTCGCCACCGGCAGCGGCACTCCGGTGGTCGAAGGCGACTGGTACCTGTCGCCCGGCGGCGTTTCACCCGTGTCCGGCGCGTTTGTGGCCTTGCCCACCGACAGTTTTCCGCCGGCGACCGGGCTGGCCAACCTGGCGCCGGGTCCGCGCGATTGGACTGGTCTCTCGGCGCTGCTCAACCGGCGCGGCGGTGAACGGGCCGCGGTGGTCGGGCGCGACTCGAGCGGCATCCGCCAGGTACAGGTCGGTGTGACCGGGCTCTGGCGCTGGGCCTTCCGCGGTGGCGAGAGCGAACAGGCCTATCGGGCCTGGGTGGCTGCCACCACCTCATGGCTGCTTGGTGCGTCGGATTCGACGACCGGAGTGGCCCGCCCGATTCGCGCGATCGTGCAGCAGGGGCGACCGATCCTGTTCGAGCGGCTCCGACCCGAGGCAGCGACGGTCCGGATCGATCTGACCGGGCCCGAGGGGCCTCGAGCCGATACGCTCCGTTTCGACGGCGCGGGCCGGGCCGAACTGCTCCTGGCACCGGGCCGCTACGACTACGGGCTCGAGGGCGGCGGCCGGGGGGTGCTGGGCGTCGAGGTGTATTCGGACGAATGGACTCCGCGGCCGGTCACCCTGACCGATCGTGAGGCCACGGTCACGGCCTCGGCCGGACGTGAGCCGCTCCGCGACAAGCTCTGGATCTTCGGTATTCTGATCGGCGCGCTGGCCGGCGAGTGGTGGTGGCGACGGCGCTCGGGACTACGCTGACCCGACTATCATTCCGGGATGGCCAGCTCTCGAATTACTGAAGGCAAAAAGCTCTCTCTCTGGGGCAAGATCAAACGCCTCGCGCTCACCGATGTGGGTGCCCTGGTTCGCGGCTTCAAGGCGGCGGACATCGACGCGATGGAGCAGGTGCTCCTCGAGGCCGACTTCGGGATTGCGTCGACCTCCGTGCTGATCGATGAACTCGACGACCAGGTTCGCCGCGGCAAGCTCAAATCTGAAGACGATCTCAAGGACGCCCTCGTCGATCGGGTCGCCGGGATGCTGGCGGGTCCGGGCGCGCCTGGGCAGCTGCGCCGATCGGCCAGCGGACCGACCGTGCTGATCGTCATGGGGGTCAACGGGACCGGAAAAACCACCACTGTGGCCAAGCTTGCCTCGCGGTACAAGCGGGAGGGCGACACCGTCCTGCTGGTGGCAGCTGACACCTACCGGGCGGGCGCGATCGACCAGCTCAAGACCTGGGCAGAGCGAATCGGGGTGCCGTGCGTGTCGGGGGCGCCTGGAGGAGATCCGGCCGCGGTGGCGTTCGATGGCGTCGAGGCGGCTCAGGCCCGCAACGCGACGCTCGTGATCGTCGATACGGCCGGGCGCCTCCACACCCAGGAAGGTCTGATGGACGAGCTTCGGAAGGTGGGCAGGGTGGTCGGCCGCAAGATCGAGGGCGCCCCCCACGAGGTGTTCCTGGTGCTCGATGGTACGGTGGGGCAGAACGCGGTGCAGCAGGGCCGCCAGTTTGCGCAGGCCATTCCGCCAACCGGGCTCGTGGTAACGAAGCTCGATGGCACGGCGCGAGGCGGAGCGGTCGTGGCCCTGCGCCGGGAACTCGATGTGCCGATTCGTTTCATCGGCCTGGGCGAAGGGGTCGACGACCTGCGCGAGTTCGACCCGCGCGACTTCGCTCGGGAGCTGGTGGAGTCCGGCGTCGAGAGCTGACCGTATGGCTGCCCTCTCACTCGAGACTGAGGTCAAGTTCCTCAAGGGCATCGGTGAGCGGCGCGCCGAGGCCTTGGCTCGGCTCGAGATCCACACGGCGCGCGATCTGCTCTGGCACTTGCCGCATCGGTACATCGACGCGTCGTCGGTCACGCCGATAGCGCGACTGCAGGTCGGGTCGGATGCGGCGGCAGTCGGCAAAGTCATTTCCAAGGGCACCCTGCCGACCAAGCGCGGTCTGCGGATCTTTCACGCCGTGCTGCGTGACGCCACCGGCGCCATCGAATGTGTCTGGCCGGGCCAGGCGTTCATGGATCGAACGATTCAGGTCGGGCAAACCCTGCTCGTGGCCGGCCCGGTCCGCTTCTACCATGGCCGCCAGCTGGCCCCCCGTGAGTTCATCATTCTGGCAGAAGAGGAAGACGAGGGCGATCCGCTCTCGGCCGGCCGGGTGCTGCCGGTATATCCGGCGACGCAGGGGCTCAGTCACAAGATCATTCGCGGCCTGATTGCCCGGCATCTTGACGCGCTGGTGGGGCTCTCGGCGGAAATCCTGCCCGAGGAGCTGCGGCGACGGTTTGCGCTGCCGCCGCTGCCCGAGGCGCTGCGTGCGGTGCACCAGCCGTCGTCAAGCGCCGAGGCGGAGTCGGGTCGTCGTCGCCTTGCCCTCGATGAGTTGCTCGACCTCCAGCTCATGCTTGGCCGAGCCCGCCACGTCGCCAAGCGAACCAGGCAGGGTGTGGCGTTCGAAGTCAAACGGGAACTCACCACGCGGCTCAAGGACAGCCTGCCGTGGCCGCTGACCGAGGATCAGCGCCGGGCCATCCGCGAGATTACTGCGGACATGACCGCTCCCGATCGGATGCACCGCCTGCTGATGGGAGATGTCGGCACGGGCAAGACACTGGTCGCTCTGTTTGCGATGCTGCTGGCGGTCGAGAACGACTACCAGGCGGCGTTGATGGCGCCGACCGAGTTGCTGGCTGAGCAGCACCACGCGACGCTGACCCGGCTGCTCACCCCGCTGGGGATTGCGCCTGGGCTGCTGGTCGGCCGGCTCACGGCCGGCGAGAAAGACAAGGTGCGCAAGCAGCTCGCGTCTGGGGGAATGCGGATCGTAGTTGGTACGCATGCGTTGGTTCAGGACACCGTCACCTTCCAGCGGCTTGGCCTCACGGTCATCGACGAGCAGCATCGGTTCGGGGTGGAGCAGCGTGCGGCCTTGATGGCCAAGGGTGTGGCACCCGACGTGCTCCTCCTGTCCGCCACGCCGATTCCGCGCTCGCTGGCGCTGACGCGATATGGTGACCTCGACGTCAGCGTCATCAAAGAGCGCCCTCCGGGGCGTGGCTCCATCCGAACGGCCCTTCGTTCACCCAGCCAGCGAGACAAGGTACTCGACTTCATCCATGCGGAGTGTCAGGCCGGGCGTCAGGCGTACATCGTCCTGCCGGTCATCGAAGAGACCGAGAAGGCCGATCTGCTGGCTGCGAAGACCATGGCCGACTCCCTGGCCGGGCGCTGGGACGATGTCGAGGTCGGTCTGGTCCACGGTCAGCTCAAGGCGCCCCAGCGCGATGAAATCATGCGGGCGTTTCGCGAGGGCCGAATTCAGGTGCTGGTGGCCACCACCGTCATCGAAGTCGGCATCGATGTGCCGAATGCGACGACCATGATGATCGAGCATCCCGAGCGTTTCGGGCTGGCGCAACTGCATCAGTTGCGGGGCCGAGTCGGTCGCGGTGGGCAGCAGAGCCACTGCATCCTGATCGTGCGGGTTCCGACCGACCGGCTCAAGTCGTTCGCCGCGACCGATGACGGTTTTCGGATTGCCGAACTCGATCTGGAGGAGCGGCGGCAGGGTGACATTCTGGGTGAGCGACAATCCGGTAGCGCGGAGATCCGGGTGGCGCGATTTCCGGAGGACACCGACCTGTTGGGTCAGGCGCGAGAACTGGCTCAGACCATCATCGACGCCGATCCAGGGCTCGAGCAGCCGAAGCACCGCGCGCTGCGGGAACGCGCATTGGCTCGATACCCGAAAGCGGACGTGCTGTTTCGAGTCGGTTGACGACGTATGCATCCAGCGCTGTCAGTCGGCCGGCCACGACCGAGGTCAGATCGTAGGTGACGCAGGTGCAGGTCGCCTCATTCAGCGCCGCGGCGGTTGCCGCCAAGGGCGGAAGGCGCAGGCGCTGAAACCTGCAGCAAAGGTGACGCGCAACGCACGAACCGTCGAATCGCTGTTAGTGGATGGGCTGGTTCGCCACGAAGTCGAAAAGGGTGAGCCGACGGAGGCGGTAGTAGGCATGCCAGTACCCACGCATGGCCTGAACGAACTGCGCCACGGCCTGGTCCTTCTCTGCCTGGGCAATGTAGAGATTGTCGATCGTGATCCGCCCGATCACGTACCGGTTGTACGCCACCTCGAAACGCTTGGTTGCGACCGTGTCGGCTTTGGCCGAGATGGTCAGGGCGCGGGCAGCTTGCGCGAGTTCGAGCGCGGCGAAGTGGCCCTCGTTGGCCGTCTGGCGGAGTGCCAGCGTCGTGTTGCTCTCCGTGCGTTGGCGCTCGGCCTGGGCGGCCTGGACCTCGCCCTTCTGGGCACCCCAGCGAATCAGCGGTACCTCGACCGAGAGCGTAAACTGGCGCGCCTCGAGCAGGTTCGAGTAGGCCAGGCTCATCTCGGGTGCGGTGGCGTTGAAGCCATAGCTCGCCTGAACGGTGGCTCCGATTCCGTTGGCGAGCCTGGCCTCATTGACCCGACGGTCCGCCTGAATCACCTGCAGTTCGGCATCGGTAACGGCGGCCCGGTTCCGGAGTGCCTCGCTCGACGCGAGGAGTGTGTCGACCGTGACAGTCGGGACCGTCGTCGGTACCGCGAGATCGATCGCGGCGTCGGGCGCGAGGTCGAGTGAGGTGCGGAGCGCCGCCTGCGTGCGCTGGTATTCGAGTCGGGCGCCGTCGAGCGCATTGCGGCTGCGGAGCAGCGCCAGCTCGCTCTGAAGCAGATCGTTCTCGCCGATCCGGCCGACTTCGAACCGCCCCTGGTTGAGTCGGTAGAGCGTGTCGTTGACCCCGACGTTTCGTGCGGCGTTGTCGAGCGCCATCTTCGCGGCATAGACATCGAAGAAGAGGCTGGTGGTCTGGATCGCAATGTCTTCCTTGGCCTCGCGATAGCCCCGCTCGGCCAGCTCGCTTCGCACCGGTTGCTCACGTCGATCCCAGCCGTCGGTGTTCGGACGGAAGAGACCCTGGCGCAATCCGATCGAGAAAGGAGTGGAGGAGTAGGTTCGGGTAGTCTGCTGACCGCTCACCGCCAGCCGCGATAGCGACGAGGTGACGAACAGGTCGCCGCCGGTCAGCGGCAGTCGCTGGGTGACTGTCGCGGTCAGGGCGGAGTTGGTCAGATCCTGGGGACGGAACAGCGTGCTGCCATCGGGCTGGATGACCTGGATGATCGAACGGTTGTACCGGGGCAGGGTGCCCGAGAGCGAGACCTGGGGGAGCAAGCGGCCGTAGAAGGCCCGATCGCGATAGCGTGCGGCGTCGCGAGTCGCTTTGGCGGATCGGGCGGGAAAGCCCCGGTCTTGCGCGATCGCGATGGTCCGCTCCAGTGTGAGCGAGTCTTGCGCGGCGGCTGGACCGGCCGCCGCCGAGCAGAGTACGGCCGTCAGGACGGCCACCAGGCCGAGAGGTGTCATGGGCATAAGAGTTACTCGTACCGAAGGCAGACGACGGGGTCCTGGCGCGCGGCCCGGTAGGCGGGCACAATACCGAAAGCAAGGCCGACGCTGAACGACACGCCGAACGCCACGAAGACCGAGAGATAGGATACGATGGTCTTGATCCCTGCCAGGCGCTCGATGCCGAAACTGAGGCCGGCCCCGACCAGGATCCCGGCCACGCCACCAGCCACGCTGATCAGCACGGCCTCGCTCAGGAACTGAAACAGGATTTCCTGCTGCGTGGCGCCCACGGCGCGGCGGACCCCGATCTCCCGGATCCGCTCGAGGACCGACGCCAGCATGATGTTCATGATGCCGATTCCGCCGACGATCAGCGAGATCGACGCAATGGCGCCCAGAACGACGTTGAAGATCGTGCGGGTCCGCTGCTCCTGTTTGAGCAGCAGCTCCGGCACCGTGACCTCGAAATCGATAACGGCGTTGTGGCGCCGAGCCAGCATCCGCTGCGCAATGTCGGCCACGCCAGCCACCTGGCGGGCGTCGGCCACGCGCAGAATGATCCGGTCCAGCTGGTTTCGGTTGATCCGCTCGCTGCGCTGCTCCTCCGATTCCCCGGTGTCGTTGTTCTGCGGCTGATTGGCCCGGCGACTGGCCAGCTCGATGTCCCGCTGGGTCACCAGGGCACGGTTCCGAAACCGGCTCAACATGGTGTGGACCGGGACGTACACGTCCATGTTGGCGTCGCGGATGCCGAGTCGCGCGGCGATGTCGTTGTCCACGCGCCGGTCGCTCAGCACCCCGACCACGGTCAGCCAGGTCTCGCCGACTTTGATCCGGCGGCCGATCGGCTCCTCCGTCGCAAAGAACCGGCTCCGCACCCCCTGGCCGATGATCGCGACCGGCAACCCCTGGCGCACCTGCTCGGCGCTGAACCACGCGCCGCTGCCGAGGGCAAGGTTGGTAATCCTGAAGTACGCGGTATCGACGCCGACCAGTTTGCCCGACCGTCGCTGTCCCTCGCGCGTAATGTTGGTGTTGATCACGATCTCGGCACTGATGGCGTCGACGGCGGGAATCACTCGGGTCAGCGCCTCGGCATCGGCGTAGGTCAGGCCGGGTGAAAAACGCTTCGGCTCCTCCTTGCCCTGCTCGGTGGCGGGGCCCTCCCTCTGTTCGATCAAGGGCGTGATCACCACGTTGTTCGAACCAAGCAGCACCATCTGCTGGAGGATTTCCTGCTCGGCCCCTTTGCCGATGGCCAGCATGGCAATCACCGAGGCCACCCCAAAGAGGATGCCGAGCGAGGTCAGGGCGGCGCGCAGTGTGTTGTGGCGCACGGCTTCGAGCGCGGTCCGCATGCTGAAGCCGACATGCGCGGTCAGTCGCCCCCGAAGGGACTGCCAGTCGAGGCGCACGACGTTTCAGTTCCTCGCCGCAGTATTGGCGGGCCGGACCGAGGGCTGCGGAGCCGGACCAGTCTTGGCGACCTTGGTCGAGTCGGTGAGGGGAATGACCGGCGCGGAGGTGTCACCGCTCGCGGGAGGAGCGGCAGTCGAGCCGGGCAGACGTCTGATCTCCATCCGGTCGCGATCCGCCGGGGGCGAGAGCAGCACCCGATCGTTTTCGTTCAGGCCGCGAAGGATGACCACTCCGTCGTCGTTCATGGTGCCGGCCTCCACTTCCTGCTTGGTGACGCGGCCGCCGTCCTGACGGAAGACGAACGGTACGCCACCCTCACTGGAGAGGGCCTCGATCGGCACCGAGAGCACCTCGTCGCTGCGGTAGGTCTCGATCTCGTTTCCGGTCGTCATTCCCGGACGCAGCGTGGTATCCGGCTGGTCGATGACCACCTTGACCTCGAAGACCTTGGCGTCGGTATTGGGGCGCTGTTCGCCGACGTTGGCCACGGCCGTCACCTTGCCGGTCAGACGCTTCGTCGGGTCCGAGTCGAGCGAGATGGCAACCGCCTGTCCGACCGACACCTTCCGGACGTCGATCTCGTTGACGAAGGTGACCGACTCCATCTGGCTCAGGTCGGGCAGGGTGGCGACCACCTGATCCCAGGCAGATACCTGCGACCCGGTGGTTCGCTTCCGACCGTTCCATTCCTTGAAGTAGATCACCATGCCCGCGGTTGGCGCCCTGACCGTAAACCCGGCCATGACCTCCTGGGCCAGGCGGACCTTGTTCTGCTGGCGTTCCCGGTCGGCCCCGACTTCGCGCATCTTGGCCTGGGCCTGTTCCACCTTGGTCTTGTAGTCGACCTTGGCCTGGGCCAGGGCCCGTTCGGCCTTCTCGTAGTCGATCTCCGCCTGGCGCCGTACCGAGGGCGCCTCGAAGACCGCCTGCTCCTTGGCGAGCTTCTTCTCTTCGAGGCCCAGGTCCATGGTGCGGATCTCTTCGCGGGCCTTGGACAGGTTGAGGGTCGAATCGAGCATGGCCTGCTCGTACACCGCCTCGGCCTTCTGCAGCGCCAGGCTGAATTCCGCCATCTTGGTTGCCAGGGTCGAGCGATCCAGCTCGGCCACCACGTCGCCCTCTTTCACGACCGTACCCTCGGGCACAATGGTCTGGATCCGCATCTGGAAGGCCTCGGCCTGCTGGGCGTTCGGCGGCACCGTGATGTTGACGGCTTTGAGGGCCCGGAGTTCGCCGGAGGTGGTTACGGCGACCACAAAGGGTCCCTTGCTGACCCGCGCGATGACCGGCGCCGTGGCATCACCTTTACCGCCGCCCATGGCCCAGGCGGCCGCTGCGGACAAGGCAACGACGGCGACCAGGATCTGCAACCAGCGAGCGCGGAGGTAGCGCATGGCGGGTCCTTTCACAGCCTCGAGGGTACGTAGCGCTGATATCTCGGCCTTAGACACCGGTCGGTCGCAGAGCGTTGGCCGCGGGCGGTCTGAGGGTAAGAGAACTTGCAGACCGAGCGGGTGCGCGTCAAACGGGCCAGCCGAGGTTCTGGCTCAGGTCCCCATTGTTGCGTCCCGGCGTTGCGGCAGATGCGGCCTTGGAGCGGACTGATGTGACACTTGAGGCGGGAGTGACTGCTGCGGATCAGCTCATTACGGTGAAGCTATTTGCAGACACGCGCAACAGCGATCCCGGATGGTGATGTGGAAAAGCGACATTGCGTGCCGGGCAGGAGAAAGCGGCAGCCCGTCGGATTGCCGAGCTTGCCGCTTCTGGGTCGGAGTCTCAGGCCGGCTCCTGCTCAGGCCATGACCGGCTGTTCTTCTTCGACGGGTCGTTCGCGGAACTCGAAGTGCGCTGCCTGGACCGTTTCGTAGTCGCGAGCCGTACGAATCCGGGTGATTCGTCGCCCGAAAATGTCCACGCGGCGAGTCGTCACGCCGGGGAAGATCGGCGACACCTCGTACCACATGTTGGCCGAAAGTCGCGGGTATCGCAGGGTGTGTTCGGATTTGAGGCGAGCCTGCATGTGAATGGCCATCAGATACCTCGTTTGCGTGCACTAGGAGACCCGGCTCGACGCAGGTCCGGTGCGAGCGGCTGTGTCGACGGGCCTAAGATCTGAAACTGGCGCCCTGTGCGCAAGATCACAAAATTTGATCGGTGTATTGAAATCGTACGTTCGGCCTAGTGTAGCGGTACAATATTTTGACGCTTGGCTCGAGGGTGACTTGCACACGAATCCGGGACTGCCCGGGATTTGACCCCGGTGGCACGTCCCCGGTACAATAGGCGGCCCTCGAACCTGTGATTATCGGCATGGAGCACTCAGACATTAAGTCCCTTTCGGGCCGAGCCGGTCAACACGTTACGGTCGCCGGCTGGGTCGTAACGACCCGGACCAGCGGGAAGATTGCCTTCCTCGTGCTGCGCGATGGCTCGGGGTATCTCCAGTGCGTCCTGTCCAAGCGGGACCTTCCCGAGGCTGTCTGGGAAACCGCCATTGGGCTGACCCAGGAGACCTCGGTTCGGGTCCGTGGCGAGGTTCGGGCTGACCCCCGCCAGGCGGGCGGTGTCGAACTGGCTGTGGCCGAGCTGGAGGTCCTGGGGGCGAGCCCGGACTACCCGATTTCGCCCAAGGAACACGGCACGGCCTTTCTGTTCGAGCACCGGCATCTCTGGCTTCGGAGCCGGAAGCAGGTGGCAATTGCCAAGGTTCGTCATCAGGTATTCCAGGCGCTGCACGACTTCTTCGATGAACGTGGTTTCTACCATGTCAGCACCCCGATCCTGACCGGCAGTATCGGGGAAGAGGCGGGCAACCTCTTTGCTACCGAGTACTTCGATCTTGGTCAGGCCTACCTGGCCCAGACCGGTCAGCTCTACGTCGAAGCTGCCTGTGCTGCCCTCGGCAAGGTCTATTGCCTGGGCCCGACCTTTCGGGCGGAGAAATCGAAGACGCGCCGGCATCTGACCGAGTTCTGGATGGTCGAGCCCGAAGTGGCCTTTGCCGACTCGGACGACAATATGCAGCTGCAGGAAGATCTCGTCAGCTATCTCGTGGCTCGCGCGCTCGACCGCTGCAAGGATGAGCTCGACGAACTCGAGCGCGACCGGGCGCCGCTCGAACGAACAGTGGGGCCGTTTCCCCGGATCAGCTATAGCGACGCGGTAACACGTCTGAATCAGCTCGGTTCCGACATCAAGTGGGGAGATGACCTGGGTGGCGACGACGAGACGCTGCTGGCGAAGGAGTACGACCGGCCGATCTTCGTCAAGAACTATCCGAAGGAGGTCAAAGCCTTCTACATGAAGGAGAACCCTGAGGATCCGCGGACCGTGCTCAACAACGACTGCCTTGCTCCGGAGGGCTACGGCGAGATCATTGGCGGTTCACAGCGGGAGGACGATCACGACCGACTGCTGGCGCGGATCATCGGTCAGGGGCTCGACCCCAAGGCGTATGCCTGGTACCTCGATCTGCGGAAGTACGGCACCTTCGTGCACTCGGGCTTCGGACTCGGGGTGGAGCGGACGGTCGCCTGGATTACCGGGATACCGCACATTCGGGAAACCATCGCGTTTCCGCGGCAGATCCATCGCCTCTATCCCTGAGGTGACGGGCGCCCGCGCCAGAGCGGCTTCAGCGCCCTGTCGTGGTGATCAACAAGGCGACGCCGCCAGGGCAGAGTCGGTAGCGTCGTTCGGCGTCGGCTCCCCGAGCGTATTCGATCAGATCGATGCGCTCGACCGGCAGCGCGGCAAGCGCCTCGGGCTCGGGGCCGTCCAGGCTGTACGTTTCGGGAAACTCCTCGGCTCCGCGCCGGGCTGACAGCCCCGCCGCGACTTCACGACCATCGATAAAGACGCTCGCGATCCGATGCCCGGACGTTGTGTCGGCAGCCGGGCATCGGATGGTGGTCGGAGCCCCACCTGGTGCGGCAGCCGCGCATCCCATGCCGGCGCCGAGTGCCACGATCAGCCAGCTCCGGCTCACGAGCGTTCCTCGGCCTTCGCTTCGTTCCAGAACTCATCGAGGCGGTCCAGTCCCGCCGTTGCCAGGTCGACCCCGCGTTCGGCTGCCCGCTGTTCGACGCCCTGAAAGCGCTCCCGAAACCGCGCGTTGGCCTGTTCCAGCGCGGCGCTCGGCTGAATGCCCACCTTGCGGGCCACGTTGACGACCGAGAAGAGCAGGTCGCCGATTTCGTGCTCGAGTGCCTCGCGCTGTCCGGCGGCCAGGGCGGCTTCGACCTCGGCCAGCTCTTCGCGGACCTTGGCAATCGGTCCCGTCGCGTCCGGCCAGTCGAACCCGACCGCGGCCGCCCGCTCACCCATCCGCATGGCCAGGAGGAGCGGCGGCAGGGACGGAGGCAGGCCGTCGAGGGTACCCCGGGGCGTGGTCCGTTCTCGGCGCTTGAGCGATTCCCACGATTGCTTGGGGCCCAGGTCGAACAGATGGGGGTGACGCCGCTTCATCTTGGCTTCGAGGTCGGCGGCAATCTCATCCGGGGTGAATTCCCCGCGTTCCGCACCAAGCACCAGCTGCCAGGCCGCGTGGAGCAGGAAGTCGCTCATCTCGTCACGGATGGCCGCGGTATCGCCGGCTCCGATGGCGTGATCCAGTTCGTGAACTTCTTCGATCAGATAGGGCCGCAGGGTCTCGCGGGTCTGGACCCGGTCCCAGGGGCACCGTTCCCGCAGATCCGCCACCATGGCCATGGCACGTTCGAGCGCCGATTTTTCTTGCATTCCGCCTCCGCGTGACCTTATTGTACTCCGTCACCTCCTCGTGCTGCAGTGGCCGGTGTGCCGGCGGCATCCGTTCCGTCCTCTTCCACCCCAGCGTGCATGTCCGCCTCCGGTCCTTGGCTCGATGTCGATCTCGGGGCGTTGCTTCGTAACGCCCGCAGCTACGCCAAGACCATTGGCGTTCCGATCCTGCCCATGGTCAAGGCCAACGCCTACGGCCTCGGTGTCCTGCCGGTGGCCCGGGCGCTGGAGGCGATCGACCCCTGGGGCTTCGGGGTCGCGACCCTGGGTGAGGCGCGGCAACTGCGTCAGGCGGGCATGGGCCGCCGAATCATGGTGTTCGTTCCGTTCGTGCCGGAGCGCCTCGACGAGTACCTGGAACTCGACCTGCGCCCTGCGATTGGCAGCGTGCGGGGGCTCGATGCCTGGATGGGGGCCTCGGACCGTCCCTTCCATCTCGAGATCGATACCGGCATGGGGCGAGGTGGCTTCCGGTGGCATGACGACGCATCGCTGGCGGCGGCGCGTGAGCGGATCCAGGGCTCGAGTCGCTACGAAGGCGTCTTCATGCACTTTGCCGCCTCCGACACCTCCGAAGCGATGACCGTCGAGCAGGCCGATCGGTTCGACACAGTCGTCGCGGCGCTGGGTCGACCGGCCGTGGTGCATCTCGCCAACAGCGCGGCGGGACAGTGGGGTACTCGGTACGCAGGAACGCTCGCACGGCCGGGTATCTTCCTCTACGGTGGTCAGGCGGGCGCGCTGGTGCCGGAGCCGGTGGCGCGGCTGCAAGCGTTGGTGCATGCGGTCCGCCCCGTCCGCGCCGGCGACACCATCAGCTATGGAGCGACCCACACGGTTGCCGCCGACGGCGAGGTGGTGACCCTCGGGATCGGATACGCCGACGGCCTGCACCGCGCCTTGAGCGGCACAGGCCTGGTCGCCATCGGCGATGCCTCCTGGACGATCGCCGGGCGGGTCACCATGGATATGACGATGATCGTGACGCCCCGACAGACGGTGCGGGTCGGTCAGGTTGCCACGCTGTTCGGCGGACCGCTGCCGCTCGATGCGCAGGCGGCCCGGGCCGGTACCATCAGTTACGAGTTGTTGACCTCGGTCGGACCCCGGGTGGTCCGTCGCTACGGAGAGACCGCATGAACCCCCACTTTGCGTCCCTGGTGCTCGGTATTGCGCAGCAAGCTGAAGGGGCGATGAACGGTGCGCTGCCGCCCGGCGCCGAAGGCATGACCGGCGCGAATGCGCGGCAGATTGCCCAGGCGCTGATCGACACCCTTGGTATGCTGGCCGACAAGACCAAGGGCCGGCTCGAGGCTGACGAGGATAAGCTGCTGACCGACGCGCTCACCGCGCTCCGCTTCCGCTTCGTCCAGTCCGGTTCCGGCGCTCCGCCAATACAATGAGCCGCCGCGCGTTCCTGATCGTCCTCGACGGCCTTGGGATCGGGCCGTCGCACGACCAGGCGCGCTACGGCGACGCCGGCAGCAACACCCTGGGCAATGCGCTGGCGCAGGCCCCGGCAGGCTACCGGCTCCCCGAGCTCGAAGCCCTCGGCCTTGGCTGGTGCGCCCCGCTGGCCGGTGTTCCGGCGAGCCGCCCGCCGCGGGCGGCCTGGGGTACCGCACAGCCTGCCAGTGAAGGGAAGGACAGCACCACCGGTCACTGGGAGTTGGCTGGGCTCGTTCTGGAGAGGCCCTTTCCCACCTTTCCGGACGGCTTTCCCGACGCGCTCATCGCCGCCTTTGCGGAGGCGACGGGTCGGGGAGTGCTGGGAAACCGGCCCGCCTCCGGCACGGCCGTGCTCGATCAGCTCGGCGCGGACCACCTCGCGACGGGCAACTGGATTGTCTATACCTCCGCCGACAGCGTCTTCCAGGTGGCGGCCCACGAGGAGGCGGTGCCTCTGGCCGAACTGTACCGCGCCTGCGCGGTGGCTCGGGAGCTTTGCCAGGGGGAAACCGGGGTTGCTCGGGTGATTGCCCGCCCCTTTCGTGGGGTCCCGGGGGCTTGGGTTCGGACGGCTGACCGGAAGGACTACTCTCTCGCGCCGGTCGGGGTCACCCTCCTCGACCGGCTCGCGGCGGCCGGGGTGCCTCGGCTGGGCATCGGCAAAGTCGACGACCTTTTTGCCGGGCGGGGCATCCAGTCAGAGCATACTCCGACCAACCAGGCGGCGTACCGCCTGATCCACCGGGCATTGGCCGAGGTTCGGACCGGGTTTGTTTTTGCGAATGTGATCGAGTTCGATCAGACCTGGGGCCATCGGAACGACGTTCCTGGATTTCTGGCCGGCCTCGGCCAGCTGGACCAGGCCATTCCCGGTCTGCTTGGGGCCGTGCAAACGGATGATTTGGTTATATTTACGGCCGACCACGGGAACGACGCGACCACCCCGTCGACTGACCATTCACGGGAGCGGGTCCCGGTGTTGGCGTACGGGCCAAAGGTTCGGCCCGTGTCGATAGGTGAACGTGCCACGTTTGCCGACGTGGGACAGACGGTTGCCGACTTCTTGGGCGTTGCCCCGCTCCTGGCGGGGCGCTCGTTTCTCGGGGAGATCTGGAGTGGCTGATCGGCTGGTCGATGCGGCGCGTGCCGCGCGAGAGGCGGCCTATGCACCGTACTCGCGCTTCAAGGTCGGCGCGGCAATCGAGGTCGACGACGGCCGCATCTTCGTCGGGTGCAACGTCGAGAACGCCTCGTACGGCCTGACGATCTGTGCCGAGCGAGCCGCGGCGGCGCAGGCGGTCGGGGCCGGGGCGCGCCGGTTTGTGCGCATCGTGGTGGCAACGGACGTGGACCCGCCCGCCGCTCCCTGCGGAGCGTGCCGGCAGGTGCTCTGGGAATTCGGGACCGACCTCCAGGTGGAGGCCGTCGGTCCCTCATCGAGGAAGCAGTGGCACATGCGTGATCTACTGCCCGACGCGTTCGGGCCGGAGTCGTTGTCGTGAAGCGGGGTACTGTTGCGGCCGTGGGTCTGCTGGCGCTGGCGCTTGCCGGCTGCCAGGACCGGATCACGACGCCCGGGACGTGTCCTGATCTTTGCCCTGGTGATCCCATCGTGATCCGGGACACCACCATTCTCGCGATCCCAGGCGGCGACTCGACGTTCTTCGGGTATGCCGATCGATCGGATCGACTCGGCTTGCTGGTCTCCGACGGGCTCGAGGCCGGCGAGTACCGCGCCTTCGTGGCGTTCCCGCCCGTTCGGGAAGATTCGGTTCTGGTCGACAACATCATGGTGAAGCTCGAGGTCGACTCGGCCGCCGTGACGTTTCAGCTGCAGTCGCGAGACACCACGGCCACCGGCCTGACGCTCTACCTGCACCGGCTGCCGCTGGGAGCCGCAGACACGACCATCAGCTACGACAGTCTTCAGACCTTGCTGGCCAGCACGCCGGTTGTCGACAGCATCATGGTGCCCGATACGCTCAAGACCGGGCGGATTGGTGCGTACCTGACGGGCGACGAGATCGACAAGGTGCGCACCTCCGCTGCTGACAGCGGGCGGGTGGCCTTTGGCATCCGGCTTCGCGCCAGCAAACCCACCGGTGTGCGCCTTGGTGTGGACAATCTCGGCTCGACCAACGCGCCGACCTTCGAGTATCGCGGCCGGGTCGACGTGGCCGACACGTCCAAGCGCCGTCAGGCGTCCCTGGTGCGGCCTGCCGACATCGCTGCCTTTGGCTATGTCGGCACCGTCGATCGGTCGATCGGCGCCAATCCGGACTTGCTCTACCTTGGCGGCCCGGCCGTGGGTCGGGGTCTGATCCGGTTTGCGATTCCGGCAGCCATCAAAGACTCGGCGGAAATCGTGCGCGCCACCCTGGAGTTGACCCCGGCGCTGCCTCTTCTCGGGCTGCCGAACAATCTGTTCGGCGACAGTGTCTCGGTTCGCGGCATCGTGGCCGATCTCGGCGCCAAATCGCCGACCCTGAATCAGGGCAACCTGGTGTGGGCCGGGCGGCTGCGTGAAGGCACTACGACGCCTGTTTCGATCGAACTCACCGTGCTGGCCAACCAGTGGCAGTTGCCGGGTGGCCCGCCCACGGTCGTGTTCATCACGCATCTCGAAGAAGTGTATGGTGGCGGCTTCATGCAGCCGGTGTTCTTCTCGACGCGCTCGCCCACCGGCGCGCCGCGGCTGCGAATTACCTATGGTTTGCCGACCAATCCGGGGAGACCGTAGCATGCGTCGTGTGTTTCTGCTTGCGGCCCTGACTGGACTGGTGGCACCGGTGCTCGAGGCGCAGTCGTCGCAGTTCGGGGTTCGGGGCCTTGGGATTCCGCTTCGTCCCTATTCGCCGCGCTCGCTGGCCGCCGGCGGGGCCATTGCGCTGTTTGACCCGGAGTCGAGCACCAACCCGGCGGCGCTTGCGTCGATCACGCAGTTCACCTCGATGTTCAGCACCACCCAGAACTTCCGGACCTCCACCAACCCGTTCGGCACCGAGTCGGGGCGGGACAATCGCTTTCCGCAAATCCTGGCTGCCGGTCCGGTGGGAGGCACGCCGTTTGGCGTCTCGGTGAGCTTGTCCGGGTATACTGATCGGAGCTATACGCTCGGTACGGTGACGCGGGTCGAGTTGCGCGGACAGCCAGTCGACGTCTACGACACGCTGAGCTCACGCGGTGGCCTGTCGGACATCCGGATCGGTACCGGGTGGCAGGTGACCAACTGGTTCCAGGTGGGGCTTGGTCTGCACGCGATCACCGGTCTCAACCGGGTCGAGAATCGCCAGGCCTATTCCGATTCGTCGTATACCCCCGCGGGCGAGCGAACCGACCTCTCCTACCTTGGCGCGGGTGCCTCGGTTGGTGCGACGCTTCGGGTCCATCCCAGCATTGCGTTTGCCGGCGTGTACCGGAACGACGGTCACCTCCGGGTCGACCGCGACAGCACCCCGATGAGCCGGATCGATCTGCCCGTGTCCTGGGCCGTGTCGGGACGGTGGCAGCCCACCATGCGCTTTACCTGGGCAGCAACTTATCAGCAGAAGCAGTGGAGTGCCTCACGCGCCGACATCCTGGCGCAGGGCGGCATCGGTGCCGAGAACACCTACGAGATGTCGACCGGCATCGAGTGGCTTCGTGACACCCGCAATCCGCAGCATCGCGCGATTCGACTGGGCGGGCACTACGCCACCTTGCCGTTTCCGCTGCTGACCGGACGGCAGGCGCACGAGTACGGGATCTCGCTGGGAACCGGGGTTCGCTTTACCCAGGCCCGCGGCGGCCTCGACCTGGCAGTGCAGCAGCTCTGGCGATCCGATGGTGGCAGCTATACGGAGCGAGCGACGGTGGTCACGCTGGGTGTCTCGATCCGACCGTGAGGATCTGACGCGATGAAGCGGGTCTACATCGAGACCTACGGCTGCCAGATGAATGCCGCCGACACCGAGCTGATGTTCGGTGTGCTTGGTGAGCATGGGTACGATCGGGTCGACGATCCGGCGGCGGCCGACATCATGCTCGTCAATACCTGCGCGGTGCGGGATCATGCCGAGCAGCGCGTCGTGGGGCGGGTCGGGGAGCTGCAGCGCTACAAGCGGCCCGGGTCGGTGCTCGGCGTCGTCGGCTGCATGGCGCAACGACTCGGGACCGACCTGCTCGATCGGGTTCCCAAACTGGACCTGGTGGTTGGCCCCGATGCCTATCGCAACTTGCCCACTCTGATTCACGATGCCGAATCGGGCGTCCGTGGCGCCGATACCACGTTTCGCTCCTGGGAGCATTACGAGGATGTGCCCGCGGCCCGAGACGCCGGCCCCAAAGCGTTCGTCACGGTTCAGCGCGGCTGCGACTACAAGTGCACCTTTTGTATCGTGCCGACCACTCGCGGCCCGGAACGCAGCCGGCGGCTGGCCGACGTGGTGCGTGAGGTCGAGGTCCTGGCCGGATCCGGGGTGTCGGAAGTGACCCTGCTGGGGCAGACGGTCAACTCGTATCATGATGGCGAGTCGGACTTTGCGGCCCTGCTCCGTGCGGTCGGGGCGGTCGATGGCATCCGCCGCTTGCGCTTTACCAGCCCCTATCCGACCGACTTCACCCCGGTCGTGATTGCCGCGATGGCCGAGACGCCCGCGGTGTGCGAACATGTGCATCTGCCGGTGCAGAGCGGGTCGGACGCCGTGCTGCGGCGGATGCTGAGGCGCTACACGCGGGAGCGCTACCTCGAGGTGGTGCAGCAGCTGCGCGACGCCATTCCTGGCATGACCTTTTCAACCGATATCATCGTCGGCTTCCCGGGTGAGACCGAGGAGCAGTTTGCCGAAACGGTGAGCCTGGTCGGCGAGGCGGGGTTCGACGATGCCTACACCTTCCGCTACTCGCCGCGAGACGGAACCCCGGCGACTCGGCTCAAGGATCATGTGCCCGACGACGTCTCGGCCGACCGGCTCGATCGGTTGATCGGGGTGGTTCGGGCCCAGTCGCGTCGGAAGAACCACGAGCGGGTCGGGACGGTACACGAGGTGCTGGTGGAGCAGCCGGCCAAGCGCGGCGGCATGCTGGCGCGGACTCGAACCAATCTGATGGTGCTGCTCGACTTGGGGCCCGAGTCGGTTGGTGAGTATCGGACGGTCCGCTTGACGGGCACGACAGGATCGACGTACACGGGGACAACGGTAGCTGGGCACTCTCTGGCGGTTTTGTGATGAAACTCAAGAATGCGGTCGAGGATCACGTGGTCGAGGCCTATGCGAGCTTGCGGCCGCATTTCCCCGAGTTCTGCGGCTGTGAAATGTGCCGCGCCGACGTGATCGTGTATGCGCTCAACCGGCTGCCGCCCCGGTACGTGGCGACGCTGGAGGGTGCGGTGGTCACCGAGGTGAGCCTGGACAAACAGCAGGGTCGCGCCTCGATCGACGTTGCCGTGATGGATGGGTTTCGCCGGGTCACCATGTCGCCGCGGTGCGGCAGCAGCACCTACGCCTGATAACGCGCTGATTTGATCCGCCGAATACCGGAATGGTACCCGGCAGCCAGGGGGAGCACGGTACTCTGAACCGTGCTCCCCATTCGTTTGCCGTCGCCGGCGGTGATCGGCCTGGCGACGTTTGTCACCGGCGTCGCGGCCGGGTTGCTGCGTTATCCTGTGGTCGGGCTGGCCGTCGGAACCGTCGGTACTGCCGGCGCGCTGGTCGCCTGGTTCGGTTATCGCCGATCCCACGCTGCGGTGCTGGGCGTCATCGTCGCGGCGGGGGCGGGACACGGCCACTTGGCGCGGCGTCTGGACGCAGGGCGTTGCGCCGAGCGGATGACCGAGGCGGCCTATCGGCTCGAGGTGCTGGTTCGGGAGCCGACGCCGTCCGGGCAGCTCGGCGCAGTCGAGCCGCAGGGTGCCGGGTGTGCCGGGGTCGTGATGGTGCGGCATCGCCAGGCCGACACGCTCTGGGCCGGGGCGCGCCTGGTGCTCGAGGGGAGCTGGCGGCCGCGTCGCAGTCTGTGGCGGGCCGGGGCGGGCGTTCTGGCCGTGCGCAGCGTCACGGTGCTCGACTCCACCGCCGCCGCCGGCTTCGAGGCCCGGCTCCGCAATCGCCTGCTACGCAGCACCGGCACGCTCTACGGGGGCAGGTCCGGGGTGATCCAGGCGCTGGTGCTTGGCACGCGGGGCACCATCGACCCGACGTTAGGCGATGCCTTCAGCCGTTCCGGGCTGGTCCACCTGCTGTCCATCAGTGGCTTCCATGTCGGGCTCGTCTGGGGCTGGGCCATGCTCATCTTGCGGGCAGGCGGCTTGGGCCGGCGAGCGCCGATCGGCGCGGCCATCGTCGTGGTCGGCTACGTCATCTTCGTCGGTGCCGAGCCGCCGGCCGTCCGCGCCTCGCTCCTGGCCATCGTGCTGGCAATCGAACGGCAGCGCCAGCGTAATCCGTCGACCGGTGCGCTCTTTGCGGCGGTCGCGTTCGGCGTGTTGCTGATCGACCCGTGGGCGGTCAGCAGCCTCGGTGCGTGGCTCTCCGTCACAGCGCTCTGGGGTGCGACTGCGGCGAGCCGCTGGAGCGATCGTGCGCTCGGGGCGAGCCAGTGGTCACGGGTGATCGCCGGATCGATCGGCGCCACGCTGGCGACGGCGCCGCTGACTGCCTGGGTTTTCGGCACCGTGCCCGTGGCTGGGGTGCTGCTCAATCTCGTCGCCATCCCGATGACCGCGTTTGCGGTGCCTGCCGTGATTGCGAGCCTGATCGTCGGGCCGGTGCTGCCGGCGGTTGCCGGGGCGTTTGCAGCGGGTGGCGGGACGCTGATGGCCGGACTGGAATACCTGGCGGTTCGTGGCGGTGGCGCGCCGGGCGCGGCGATGGTCTTCGAGGCCGGGCTCCGGCCGGCTCTGGTGGCTGCGGCTGTCGTAGCCGCGACGGTCCTGGTCTTCGGGAACCGTCAGACCGCGCGTGAGGCCGGCCGACGCCTGATCTGGATTGGGGCGGTGCTGGGCTCGCTTCATTCGCTGGCGGCGTGGCTTCCGGTGGCTCACACGGGGTCCCGGCTGACGTTACATTTTCTCGACGTCGGGCAGGGCGATGCCGCGCTGATCGAGACCCCGGCCGGTCGCTGGATGCTGATCGACGCCGGCCCGGCTGACCGCCAGTACGACGCGGGCCGGCGAGTCATCGTTCCGTACCTCAGGCGACAGGGTGTTCGCCGGCTCGAAGCCGTCTTCGTGTCCCACGGGCACCGGGATCACTACGGCGGACTCGAGGCTGTGCTCGACGCGATGCCCGTGGGCCGAGTCTTTGAGCCGGCCGTGCGGGTGCCGGATCAGGGCTACCTTGCGCTGCTCGACGGCATTGCGGACCGCGGTGTCAGCTGGTTGCCGCTCAGGGCCGGTGCGCGCCTGGCGATCGACGGCATTACCATCGAGGCGCTCCATCCGGATACGACGTGGAGCGACTGGGGCCTTGACCTCAACGAGGACTCCTCGGTGCTCCGCATTTCGGCGGGCGATTTTCAGGCGCTCTTTCCCGGCGATGCGGGGTTCCCGGTCGAGGAGGCGCTCGCAGAGCGACTCGGTCGGACGGAGCTGCTCAAGGTGGGGCATCATGGGTCCCGGACTGCCAGCGGCGAGGCATTGCTCGGTGCGCTGCGGCCGACGGTGGCGGTGATCAGTGTTGGGGCCGCCAACCGCTACGGTCACCCGACGCCCGAAGCGCTCGAGCGGCTGGCGGCTGCCGGCGCAGCCCTCTGGCGGACCGATCAGGACGGTACCGTCACCGTGCAGGTCGAGGACACATTCATGGTGATACGCGGGCGGCGAGGCCGGGCGACGTATCCGATCAACCCGTGACTTATCGAGGAACCCCTCGCATGGCGATCCATACCGGACCGATCGTGACGATCGAGCATTTCATTCTCGACCAGGAGCGCCGCTATCCGCAGGCGACGGGCGAGCTGTCGAATCTTCTGTACGACTTTGCGCTCGGGGCCAAGATCGTCGCGGCGGCCATCCGCCGGGCGGGCCTGGTGGACATCCTGGGTTCCGCGGGAAATACCAACGTACAGGGCGAGGAGCAGAAGAAGCTCGACGTGTACGCCAACGAAACGTTCCAGAACGTCATGGCGCACACCGGTCGGGTTTGTGTGATGGGATCGGAGGAGGACGAGGGTCTGATTCCGATTCCGGATGGATGGCCGCAGGGCAAGTACGCCGTGCTCTACGATCCTCTGGATGGATCGTCCAACATCGATGTCAACGCCGCGGTCGGCACCATCTTCAGTGTCTACCGGCGTAAGTCGCCCGAGGGCCCCGGCACCATGGACGATGTGCTGCAGCGTGGCGCCGAGCAGGTGGCCGCCGGGTACGTGATGTACGGTTCCAGTGTGATGATGGTCTACACGACTGGGCAGGGAGTGCACGGTTTTACCCTCGACCCGACCATCGGCGAGTTCCTGCTGTCGCACCCCAACATTCGGATTCCCGAAGTCGGAGTGTACTACAGCGTCAACGAGCGGAACTTCGGACGCTGGAGTCGCGGCATTCAGCAGGCTGTGCGCGCCTTTCACGGTGATACGCCGGAACGGATCGCCGGGAAGAACAGCCGATACATCGGGTCGCTGGTTGCTGATTTCCACCGCAACATGCTGGCGGGCGGCGTCTTCCTGTATCCGGGAGACACCAAGAACGTCAACGGCAAGCTGCGGCTCACCTACGAAGCCAATCCGATGGCCTTCATTGCGGAGCAGGCGGGGGGCGCGGCGACGAACGGAGTCGATCGGATTCTCGACATCGAGCCGGCGACGCTGCATCAGCGCACTCCGCTGGTGATCGGATCGAGGCAGGACGTGCAGTTCGTCTCGGACGTGCTGGCCGAAACGGCGGCGGAGATGCAGGCGGCGGAGGCCGGGCGTGGGCAATAGTCATCCCGGCTTGCTTCCGGTCGATCCGGTGGTCGGTCCGGATGCGTGGTCCGGAGACGTCGGCGCTCCGGGGCGCTGGCCCTACCTGCGCGGTGTGCAACCGACGATGTATACCGGCCGCCTCTGGACCATGCGGCAGTATGCCGGGTTTGGCACGGCCGAGCAGACGAATGCACGGTTCCGTCTGCTGCTGGATGCCGGGCAGACCGGTCTCTCGACGGCCTTCGACCTGCCGACGCAGATGGGCTACGATTCCGACCATGCGATGGCGGCGGGAGAAGTCGGACGGGTTGGGGTCGCCATCGATTCGGTCGACGACCTGGCGGTGCTCTTCCGCGGCATTCCGCTCGACAAGGTTTCGACCTCGATGACCATCAACGCGACCGCGGCCATCCTGCTCGCGATGTACATCGTGGTTGGCGAAGAGCAGGGCGTCGCTCCGCAGGCATTGTCTGGTACGATTCAGAACGATGTCCTGAAGGAGTACATCGCGCGCGGAACCTACATCTATCCTGCGGAGCCTTCCCTTCGGCTGATTACCGACATCTTCCGGTTCGTGGCCGATCAGGGGATGAACTTCAATCCGATTTCGATCAGCGGCTACCACATCCGCGAGGCGGGGGCCACGGCGGTGCAGGAGGTCGGCTTCACGCTGGCCAACGCGCTGGAGTATGGGCGCCGGGCAATTGCGGCGGGCATTCCGATCGAGCGCTTCGGGCCTCGGCTCTCGTTCTTCTTCGCGGCGCATAACGATCTGTTCGAAGAGGCGGCCAAGTTCCGGGCGGCGCGGCGGCTCTGGGCCAAGGTGGCGCGCGATCGACTGGGCGCCGACGATGCCACCTCCAAGCTGCGGTTTCACACCCAGACCGGCGGCGTGACGCTGCAGGCGCAGCAGCCCCTCAACAACGTGGTGCGCGTCACGGTGCAGGCGCTGGCGGCCACGCTGGGCGGCACTCAGTCGCTGCACACGAATGGCTACGACGAGGCGCTGGCGCTGCCGACGCAGCAGGCCGCCACGCTGGCCCTTCGGACGCAGCAGATCATCGGGTACGAGTCGGGGCTCGATCGGACCGTCGATCCGCTGGCGGGGAGCTACTATGTCGAAAGCCTGACCGACCGGATCGAAGCGGCGGCGCTGGCGCTGATCGACGAGATCGACGCGATGGGCGGCGCCGTTGCGGCGGTGGAGTCGGGATTCTACCAGGACCGGATTGCCGAGGCAGCGTATGAACTCCAGAAGGCGCAGGACGATGGCCGGGTAACCGTCGTCGGGGTGAATCGCTTTGCCAGTGATGAGCCGCCACCGGTCATCGAAACGCCGAATTTTCCGGCCCTCGAAGCCGAGCAGAAGGCAGCCGTCGCGGCCGTGCGCGGCAAGCGGGATGCCTCGGCGGTCGCGACGGCGCTCGAGGCGCTGGGTCGGGCCGCCGCCGGCTCCGACAGTCTGATGCCGCGAATCATCGAGGCGGTCCGCGCCCGCGCCACGCTGGGCGAAATCAGCGACACCTTGCGCGGCGTCTGGGGGACCTACCAGCGGTGAGCGAGCGTCGGCCTTCCCACCAGGCGCACCGGATCACGGTCACCCGGAGCGCGAGGTACTACACGCTGGGCGATCCGCAAGGCGCCGACGAAGTCTGGGTCGTGCTGCATGGCTACAGCCAGCTGGCCGCAACCTTCCTCCGCTGGTTCGAGCCGGCGGCGGCGCCTCACCGCGCCATCATTGCGCCGGAAGCCTTGTCCCGCTCGTATTACGATGAGACAACGGCCAGGCGGGTCGGCGCGTCGTGGATGACCAAGGAGGACCGCGAGGCGGAAATCAGCGACTACGTCCGTTATCTGGATGAACTGGCTGATCGGGTGCTCGGCACGATTCCGCCCCGGGCTCGGCTCGAGGTGCATGGCTTCTCGCAAGGCGCCGCGACCGCCAGTCGTTGGGCCGCGCTCGGTCGGCATCCTGTCGATCGGCTGGTGCTCTGGGGCGGTCTGGTGCCGCCCGATCTTGACCTCGAGCGGCTGCGAATGGGCCTGCGGGGGGGCTCGATGGTGCTGGTGTCGGGCACGACCGACCGCTATGTCTCGCCCGAAGCGCTGCGCAACGAGCAGGCCCGCCTGACCGGGGTCGGCCTCGCGGCGACGTCGCGTTCCTTTACCGGGGGGCACTCGGTCGATCGCAGCACCCTGGTTGCGCTTGCGTAGGCTGTTTGCCGCGGAGGCGGCTCATGTTTCCCCGCATCTGCCCGTGGGACCGTTGATGGCCTGACCAGCAACTGAAGGGAGAGACCCATGGAGAGTCGTTGGCTCGCAGCGGTGCTGGCGCGGGATCTGGACACCTGGCGTCACGAAGTCGAGGCGTTTCCCGATGAGGCCAGCCTCTGGGTGGCGCCGCCTGGCGTGTCGAATTCCGCGGGAACGCTCACGCTCCACATTGCGGGCAACCTTTGCCACTTCGTTGGCGCAGTGCTCGGTCAGACAGGCTACCTGCGAAATCGGGAGTATGAGTTCGCCGCCCGGGACGTGCCGCGCGCCGACCTCCTGGCCGCGCTGGATCAGGCCAAGGCCGCGGTCGAAGAGACGTTAGGCGGCGCCCGGGCGGTCGACCTGAATGCGCTGTACCCCGAGACGATCGCCGGCCGCTACCGGATTCGCACCGGCGACTGGCTCGTTCACCTCGTCTCTCACTGCGGGCTTCACCTGGGGCAGGTGGGCTATCTGCGCCGGATCATTACTGGCGAGAACAAGGCCGTCACCGGCGCCGGGATCACGACCCTCGCCACGCTCGTGCCCGCCGAGTCCGCCTGAACGTTCGGTCGCCGAGGTGGTCAGTTCGCCCGGTGTCGGTATGCAGGGCATCTCCCCAAGCAGGTCGGCCAGGATCCGGCCGACCTGCTCTGTTTCCAGCAGGAATGCGTCATGGCCCAGGATCGAGGCAATCTCGTGATAGGGCACGCCCGCTC
>JAHBVU010000012.1 GCA_019637315.1 Gemmatimonadales bacterium | reverse complement strand
AACCTCGACGAATACTTCCCAATGGCTCCGGACAGCCTGCAGTCGTATCACCGATTCATGCAGGAGCACCTGTTCAGCCTGATCGACATCGATCCAGTCAATGTGCACATCCCGCGGGGTGACCTGCCGGAGGGTGAGGTGGCCGCTGCGGCCTCGGCGTACGAGGAGGCGATCGCGCGGCATGGGGGGATCGATCTGCAGTTGTTGGGCTTGGGCCGGACCGGGCATATCGGCTTCAACGAACCCGGCTCGCCTTCCGACAGCCGGACCCGTTTGATCGAGCTCGACGCCGTAACGCGCCGGGATGCCGCCGCCGACTTCTTCGGAGAGGATAACGTGCCGCGGCAGGCGGTCACGATGGGCGTGGGCACCATCCTGTCGGCGCGCGAAATCGTGGTGATCGTCACGGGTGAGCACAAGGCCGGCATCGTCCGCCAGGCGATCGAAGGAGAGGTCGATCCGGAGGTGCCGGCCACCTTTCTGCAGGAGCACCCGAACGTGGCCTTCTATCTCGACAGCGCTGCGGCGGCGCAGTTGACGGCCATTGCCACTCCCTGGCTGGTTGGCCCGGTGGAGTGGACGCCGCCGCTGGTGGTGCGTGCGGTGGTGTGGCTGTCGCATCAGACCGGCAAGGCCATCCTCAAACTGACCCGCGGCGATTACGCCGAGCACAAGCTAGGCTCGCTGGTCAACCGCTATCCGGCGCCAGGTGTCCTCAACGGGGAAGTGTTCAACGTGCTTGGGGCGAAGATCCGAGGGCGGTCCAAGCTGCCGCGCGGCAAGCGCATCATCTGCTTCTCTCCGCATCCCGACGATGACGTCATCTCGATGGGCGGCATTCTTCGCAAGCTGGTCGAGAATGGTAACGACATCGTCGTGGCGTACATGACCAGCGGCAACATCGCGGTCTTTGATCACGACGTTCGCCGGCACCTCGATTTTCTCCGTCGGCTGGCTGGCGAGAGTTACCTGCCCGAGGGACCGGCCGGGGAGCTGGCGCGTCAGGTTGAAGCGTACCTGGCCGAGAAGCGTCCCGGCGATGTCGACATCGATGCGGTGCTCGATATCAAGCGCCTGATCCGCGCATCGGAGGCGATTGCCGGGATCGGTGTGCTGGGGCTGCCGCCGGAGGCTGGACGGTTTCTGGACCTCCCGTTCTACCAGACCGGGACCGTCAAGAAGGCGCCGATCGGGCCCGAAGATGTTGCCATCGTCCGTCGGCTGCTCGATGAGGTCGATCCGGAACTCGTCTTCGTTGCCGGGGATCTGTCCGATCCGCACGGCACGCACCGGATGTGCAAGCAGG
Organism: Gemmatimonadales bacterium; assembly: GCA_019637315.1. Lineage (NCBI taxonomy): Bacteria > Pseudomonadati > Gemmatimonadota > Gemmatimonadia > Gemmatimonadales > Gemmatimonadales bacterium. The sequence continues at coordinate 105,378 of JAHBVU010000012.1, read as the reverse complement.
CGATCGATCTCGCACTGGTCGAGCGCAGCGAGCAGAGTGGTGCGATGCCGGAAGTCTGGCTCTATCGTGGCGCCTGGCAGGAGTGGGCCGTGACCGAGGCCACCTGGCTGGTGCCGCTTTCACAGGAGGAGCTCAAGCTCAAGATCCACGCGATCTTCAAGCACCAGTCTCAGAAAGACACGGCCCCGTTTCCCGGGAACGATGAGCGGGAGTTTTGGCAGCGGGTCGAAGCGCGGAACAAAGGGACGGCGGAGGAACTCGATCGGCTCGGCCTGGCGGAGTACTTCGCGATGGAAGCCTTCGTGGTCAGCGACCCGAGAGCGACCGCCTGATCGAAGGCGGTCGAGCGGCGCGGGTGAGATTCGAACTCACGGAACCCTTTCGGGTTCGCCGGTTTTCAAGACCGGTGCAATCAACCGCTCTGCCACCGCGCCTGGCGGACGCAAGCTAACGCGGCGTCCGGATGGACCCAAGGGCCGCGATGACGACGCGGCCCTCGGGTGCTTCGATACTACTTCACCGCCGGCCGGAGACTCCGCATCACCGCTTCGCCGACGGAATCCGCACGGGCGGCGAGGGTGCTGTCGCCCAGCTGACGGACCGTGGAGCCGTAGGCCGCGTAGATCGCGGCGTACAGCTCGAGGATGGACCGCGATGGCTCGTCGACCCAGCCCAGCGGTCGGGGCCGCGCAACGCTTTCCCAGCCGTAGGTTTCCCAGAGCAAGTCGCCGGTTCGCTCGACATCCATCCAGCCCATCGGCCCGAACACCAGTCCGGGCGCCGGCGTGACGGGTTCGGGGTACAGCTTCCGCACAAAGCCTTGCGTGACGAGATACTGGGTCAGCCCGAAGGTCCGGTCGGCAAAGTAGCTGGTGCTCCAGCTGAAAAAGATCGGTCGCTTGCCGAGATTGTCCCGGATCAGGAACATCGTCGCGATGTCCTTCCGATCGAGGTACTGCACCTCATCGAAGTTGAGCTCGATGTTGCCGAAGCGCACCGGCCCGGACGGCGGGCGGGTGAACTCAGGCAAGTTGTGCAGCTCAGTCTCGGTCAGCGAGAAGACGGACCCTGGCGGCTTGGGCCAGGTCGACGTCGCTGGCGTGCCGGCACTGTCCACCAGCGGCGCCCCGCGCCGGTCGGGCGACCGCCAGAGTGCTGCGGAAGTGCTCGGATCGAATTCGGGCGTGACCCGTCGACCGAGCTGCTTGAGGTGCCACTCGGTGTTCATGAGCGACATGTTTGCCACGGTGACATCGGGGCGAATGCCCTCTACTTCCTGCGCATACCAGAGCGGGAAGGTGTCGTTGTCGCCGGCCGTGATCAGGATGCCATACGGCTCGACCGATTCGAGCAGGTCGCGCGCCAGGTCCCGGGCGGCAAACTCATGGTTCCGGTTGGCCGACACGCGGTTGCCGAACAGGGGAATCAGCGCAACCAGCGCTACCGGGAGCGCGGCGTACCAGCGAGCCGATTCCGACAGGCGGGTCTTGAAAAAGTCCGCCACTGCCGTCATCACGGTGCCCAGGCCCGCCGCCACCAGCGTGCCGAAGAAGGCAAACGAGCAGAGGAAGAAATAGTCGCGCTCGCGGACTTCACGGAGCGCGTGCGTGATGTCGGTTCGGTCGGGATAGATCGAGTAGCCGTACTTGAAGTTGAGATAGAAGACGAGCGCGATCGTCAACGAAAAGAGCATCGCGCCTGCGGCCAGGCCCGCCCGGAGATCTTTGCGCAGCATCTGATACAAGCCGGCCAGGCCGAGCAGCGTGAACAGCCAGGTCGCGGCACTGCGGAATCCGTCCCAGTCGCGGGCAAATTGCCAGGTGAAGTACTGCCAGTAGTTGGCATACTGGGCAACCAGATCCGCCTGGCGGTCGAAGACGGAGCCTTTGCCGTACTGGGCGCGACTGATCACATCCGAGAGGGCGTCGCTGCAGCCGGCGAGGCCGGCTGTGACAGCGCAGAGGACGCTGAATCCGACCGGTTCGCCCTCGTTGATCGGCGGGAACTGTTCTGCCCGGATCGGCAGAAAGACATAGTTCGGCGTCAGGCCGATGATGACGACGGCGACGATGCCGACCAGGACGGCCGGGCGGGTCAGCACTCGCCAGTCGGTCCAGAGGACATACATGATGACGGCCGGCGCCGCCAGGACGCCCATCATGTGGTTGGTCGAGGTGAGCGCGAGCAGATAGGCAATCACGATCAGCCAGCGGTCCCGATGCGAACCCGGTTCGTCGTCGCCCCAGTGCACCGCCAGCCAGGTGACCAGCGCCATGAAGAAGAGCGAGACGGTGTAGACCTTCTCGTTGACGGTCGACTGATTCCAGACCGTCCACATGGTGGCGCCGACCAGGACACCCGCAAACGAAGCAACCAGCCTCGGCAGACGCGCCGGCACGATATTGCGCAGCCAGCGCTCCGAGACCAGAAACCAGAAGCCGGCTGCGCCGGCGCTGGTCACGGCCGCAAAGAGGTTGATTCGTACGGCGTAGGCCTCGACGAAGGGAATCAGCCCGAAGACATGGCCCAGCAGCACGAAGAGCGGGTTGCCCGGTGGATGGGGAATCCCGAGCACCTTGGCTGCCGCGATGTACTCCGACGCATCCCAGAAGGCGGTCGTGGGACCCAGCGTGAAGAGGTAGATGACGAGTACCGCCACGGCGGTACCGAGAGCCCAGAGATAGGGCGGTCGCTCTTGAGTCATGGTCAGTGCCGGAACATCCGTTTGCCGGTGAATACCATGGCGATGCCGAGTCGATTGGCGGCCGCGATGACTTCGGCGTCTCGGACCGAGCCGCCGGGTTGAATGATGGCGGTAATGCCCGCCTTGGCGGCTTCCTCGACGCCATCGGGGAAGGGGAAGAATCCGTCTGAGGCCAGCACCGCGCCGGTCGGGTCATGCGACTGCTGTCGTGTCTTGTGCGCAGCAAGAAAAACTGCGTCGACCCGGCTCATCTGTCCGGCGCCGATGCCGATGGCCTGCTCGTTTCGTGCAATCAGGATGGCGTTCGACTTGACGGTGGCGATGGCGGTCCAGGCAAAGCGGAGGTCGTTCATCTCGTCGACCGTCGGCTTTCGTCCGGTCGGAACGGTCCAGTCCTGTTCCGACGTGTCGAACCGGAAGCGATCCTGCACCAGGAAGCCGCCTCGCACCCGCTTCCAATCGAGGCCAGGTGCATCGCTGATCGGGAGCTCGACGACCCGCAGATTCTTCTTTTCCGCAAAGATTTCGAGGGCGTCGTCGTGTACCGAGGGCGCCACGATGGCCTCGAAGAAGAGGTCCCGGAGTGATTCCGCAATGGTGCGATCGATCACGGTGTTGCAGGCGATCACGCCGCCGAAGGCCGAGAGCGGGTCCGTGGCGCGGGCCTTGTTGAGGGCTTCGAGCGCGGTCCGTCCTACCGCAACGCCGCACGGGGTGGTGTGCTTCACGATGCAACAGGCCGGCCGGTTCTTCCAGGCGGCGACTGCGGCCGTGGCGCTGTCGATGTCGAGCAGGTTGTTGAAAGAGAGCTCTTTGCCCTGGCGCTGTTTGAGGTCCCGGATGCCGCGCGGTTCTTCGGACGCATAGAGCGCCGCGCGTTGTTCAGGGTTCTCGCCGTAGCGGAGCGGGAGCAGCTGCTCGACCGACAGGTTGAGCCGGGGCGGCAGGCCTTCCTCGGCTTCGGTCAGGTAGCCGGCAATTGCGTTGTCGTAGTCGGCGGTGTGCGAGAAGACCTTGGCCGCAAACGCCCGGCGGATCGTCGGTGTGAGGCCGTCCTGCTCGAGCAGCTCGAGGACCCGAGGATAGTCGGTCGGGTCGACGACGGGCAGCACGTACTGGTGGTTTTTGGCAGCGGCTCGCAGCATCGAAGGACCCCCGACGTCGATGTTCTCGACCGCGTTTTCGAACGTCACGTCGGATTGCGCGATGGTGGCCTGAAACGGATAGAGGTTGACGGCCACCAGCGCGAATGGCGCAATCGCATGCGTGGCGAGGGCCGTCCGGTGCTGCTCGTTGTCGTGCTGCGCCAGCAGGCCGGCATGAATCTTCGGGTGCAGGGTTTTGACCCGACCGTCGAGGATTTCCGGGAATCCGGTCACCGCATCGACCGAGGTCACCGGGAGTCCTGCCTTCTTGAGCGTGGCGGCAGTGCCTCCGGTCGAGATCAGTTCGAAGCCGAGGCGGACGAGACCGCGGCTCAGTTCGACGATGCCTCGTTTGTCGCTGACGGAGAGAAGAGCCCGCTTCATAGCTCGAGAGTCTCGGGTAAAGGCGTGGCGCGGCCGGTCACTGCCGCGTTGAGAACGGCCGCTGGCAGCAGGCGATGCTCGACGGTGAGCACCCGTGCTGCCAAGCTTTCAGGAGTATCGCCGGGTAGAACCGGTACTCTGGCCTGTGCCAGGATCGGTCCTTCATCATACTGTTCGGTCACCGCATGGACCGTCGCGCCCGACTCGCGATCACCGCGGGCCAGCACGGCGCGATGAACATGGATGCCGTACATCCCGGTACCGCCGTGATCGGGAAGCAGGGACGGATGGATGTTGATGATCCGCCCTTCGTACGCTGCCACGATTTCCGACGGTACCTGCTTGAGATAGCCGGCCAGGACCACGAAGTCGATCCTCCAGCGCTCGAGCAGCGCGCGCCACTCGGCGGGATCGGTGCTATCTTCGAGTACCGCCGCCGGAATTCCCAACCGGCGGGCAAGCTCCAGACCGCCAGCCGATGCCCGATTGCTCACCACCAGTGCCACGGTGGCGGGGCTTCCTTCGGGCAGGGCGGCGATCAGTGCTGCGAGATTGCTCCCGCGACCAGACACGCAGACGGCGACCCGCATGGACATAGCCCGCCAATATACACAGAGACCGCGGCCGCCGTCGTCGGATCTCGTCTTCGGCGATCCCCGGGCGGACCTTCCGCTGCACCTGCGGCCGGGGAGCGACATTCTCGACAAACTGGTCGCCGCCGGGATCGAGGGCGACCGGGTCGAATGGGCCGATCCGCTCTGCGAGGGGCCGCTTCGTCCCTGGGCTTCTGATCGTGACCGCTGGCGCGATCGCGCGATTCACCTGTCGATGCGGTACCACCTGTCCTACGGCCAATCGCTCCGGAACCTGGGGTATCAGGATGCCAGGGTGTCCGAGGCTGATGCGTATCGGGACGTCGTGCTCTGGTTCGAGCACGATCTTTTCGATCAGATGATCCTGACCTTTCTGCTGACGCGCCTTGCCACCCTGGTGGCGGCGGGTCGGGTCAGCCTGGTGACGATCGACCGGCATCCTTCGGTCGAGCGGTTCATCGGCCTCGGACAGTTGGAGCCGGCGGACCTGGCAGCGCTCTATGCGCAGCGATCGCCCGTCACCACGGACCAAGTCCAGGTGGCCCTGAGAGCATGGCAGGCGATGACGGCGCCTGATCCGCAGGGGCTCAACCGGCTGGCTCACGAGGATCAGCCGGGCTTGCCGTTCCTCCGCGGTGCGATGGCCCGGTACCTCGCGGAGTTTCCGGATCCGAAGACCGGCCTGGGTCAGACTGAGCAGTGGGGCCTCGAAGCGATTGCCGGCGGGGCAGCCACCCCGCGCGATGCCTTTCCGGTGGTTCAGGCGCGGGAAGCGGCGCCGTACCAGGGCGACTCGATGTTCTATGCAACGCTTCGCAGTCTGACCGACGGGCCGCGCCCGCTGCTCGAGACAACCCTGTACCACGCGCCACCCCTGATCAAGCTTCGCGATGAGCAGTTCTCCCAGGTGCCGCTGCGGGTCACGCCGATGGGTCAGTCGGTGCTTGCCGGGCAGCGTGACTGGTTCGAGGTCCACGGCCCGGCACGATGGCAGGGTGGGGTCGCGCTGATGGGTCCGGCACCGCCCTGGCGATACGACCCCGAGACCGCTCGGTTGGTGCGCGCAAGCGAGACTAGCTGAGGGCTCGCGTTGCCGCCTCCGCCAGGTCTTGCACGAGGATGGTGCCGGGCGGGAGTGGTTCCACGGGGGCGGCGTTTCCGGGTTGAATGAGGTAGCCACGGCCGTTCCAGTGCGCGGCAGGCTCAACATCGGTGACACGGTCGCCGACCCAGATCGAGCGGCCGGCGTCAAGGTCCAGTCGGATTACCGCATCGAGATAATGAGCCAGCCCTGGCTTGCGGCAGCTGCAAGCGCCGTCGATGTCCGGATGATGGGGGCACACATACGTTGCGGCGAGCGTGACGTCAGGGCGGAGTAGCGCTTCCATCCGCTCTGCCACCGCGCGGTACTGAGCCCAGGAAATCAGACCCCGCGCAATCCCGCTCTGATTGGTTACCACGACCAGCAGGTAGCCCGCCTCTGCGAGGGCGACCAGCGCCTCACGTGCCCCCGGCAGCAGTGTGACCTGATCCGGGTTCGCGGGATACCCCACATCCGCGATGATGGTGCCGTCCCGGTCGAGAAAAGCGGCCGGACGGCGTGCCCCGTTCATCGGGGCCGGGGCGGCGTGGCTGGACGTACCGCCGCCGTCACGGACTCATGCGGCGCGCGCGGGGCCCGGGGAGACGGGGACTGCTGCGCCGCGCCCGCGGACCAGGTGCCACGCGTCAGGCCTGCCGTGTCGGGACGCACCGGCAGCGAGTCGGGCGGGAGGCTGTCGCTCGGCGCCCGGGCGGAGTCAGCTGCGGAGGTATCGACCGCAGGTTTCGGATCATCCGGGACCTGAAAGCCGAGCACGGCCCGGCCGGCAACCCGGCTGACATTCTCGACCCCGTCGATTTCGACGACATAGCGGGCTCCGGCGCGCAGCGGTTCCCGGACGCGAATGATGAGCTTGTCGTCGAGCGGCGGCTTCGTGGTGAGCGGCGGCTCGGGCGGTCTCGGTTCTTCGATGCCACGCGCCCGACGGCGAGCTGCTTCCCGGGCACGGAGCACCGAATCGGCCCGCGCTACGGAGTCGGCTCTGACCCGTGCCAAGCTGTCGGCAACGCGGACGCTGTCACTGGGTGGGGTGGTGTCGACCGGGGCGCGGGGCCCGTAGGCCGAGTCGTAGAGCGCCCTGGGGAGAATCGAGTCGACTCCGAGATCGGTCGAATCGGGGAGCAGGCGGACTCTGCCCGCGGACGACGGCAGCCGTTGATACGGGTTCAGCTGCTGCGTAAACGTCACGATCACGGCGAGCGAATCATGCTTCGCGATCGTCTGGATCCGCGCGGGAACCGTATCGTGCCGGAAGGCCCAGATCTCGCCGACCGAGTCGCGCCCGATGGCGACGCGGGTGGTGTCGAACGACTCGCGTGCATCGAGTCGCGAGTTCCGGTTCTGGTCGATAGCCCCGGCCACCAGGTACTCGCCGTCGGGCAGGGGGCCGAACCGGAAGCGACCGGTCGAGTCGGCCAGGGTTCGATACTCGAGGCTGTCGGGCAGCAGCGTCGCCACGACCAGACCGAGCGCCTGACCCCTGGCGGTGGTCCAGTCGACGACGCGGCCCTCGAGGTACCGTTCCGGGACCGGCGAGCCCGTCGTGAAGGTGATCACCTCGCCGTTCTGGCTCCGGTTGTTGCGGAGATCGACGAGGCCGGGCAACAGCTCGATCCGGTAGGTGCGGTTGGGCTGCCATCCTTCGCGGGGTCTGACGGTGATGCGCCGGCGCTTCCAGCTGACCCGAGGCACATTCGGGCTGGGCGAGAGGATGATCAGCCTCTCGAGATCGCCGCTGCCCAGGCCGAAGTTCGGCGCGGCCCCCTCGCTGACCACCTCATCAAAGCGGAACTCGGCGTCACTCCGAAAGCCGGGCAGGACAGTGATCGAATCGGGCAGGGTGCCGAGCAGTCTGGGCGGATTGCTGTCGGGCGGGCCGCCGGGCGGCTCCGCAATCCGGGCACACCCTGCCAGCAGGCAGGCCAGGACGGCGCCGCGAATCAGGACGGACATCCCAGCCGGGTTCGTTTGTCGTCGAGAACGGCTCGTTGATCCTGCCAGCTGGCCAGCTTCTCGCGCTCCTTCTGAACCACGGCTGCCGGAGCCCGGCTGACGAACTGCTCGTTGCCCAGCTTCTGCTCGAGGGCGCCGATGGCCTGGGTCAGCCGCGCCGCTTCCTGGCCCAGTCGGGCACATTCCTTGGCGGTGTCGACCAGATCGCCGAGTGGCACGGTCACGCTGCTGCCATCGGTGAGCACGGCATGTGCAGCCGCTGCTCCGTTGCCCGAGTCTTCACCGGCCAGCGTGATCTCGCTGGCCTTGGCCAGGCGATGCATCATCGGGCCGAGGGAGGCGAAGGCGGCGGTCACGACCGGGCCGCAGCGGGTCAGTGCCGCTCGGACCGTCTGCCCCGGGGGCACCTGATACTCGGCGCGGATCGACCGGATCGCCGTGATGACGTCCTGCGCAGCACCGAACTCGCTCAGGGCCACTGGGTCGGTGTCAGCCGGGTCCGGGCTTGGCCAGGCGGCAACCATCAGGCTCTCGTCGCCCGTCCTGCCCGGCAAGCGCTGCCAGAGCGTTTCGGTAATGAAGGGCATGACCGGATGGAGCAGCCGGAGGGCCTGATCGAACACCCGGACTGCCACGGCGCGGGCCACGTCCCCGCCGGGCTGGTCGCCGTAGAGGCGCGGCTTGATGGCTTCGAGGTACCAGTCGGCCAAGTCGTTCCAGAGGAACCGGTAGATCGCATTGGCCGCGTCGTTGAGCCGGAGCCGCTCGTATCCGTCGGTTGCTTCGCGGACCGTGGCCTCGGCGCGGGCCAGGATCCAGCGATCTGCCACGGAGAGCTCGTCCCGCGACACCGCATTTGCTGCGGAGCCACCGATCGGACGCACCCCGCCGTCCAGGTTGGACAGCAGGAAGCGACCGACGTTCCAGAGTTTGTTGGCAAAGTTCCGCCCCGTCGAGAAGGAGCTCTCGAGGTCGGCGGGGTCGAGGATCACGTCCGTACCAACCGCGAGGCCGCCGATCACGGTAAAACGGAGCGCGTCGGCGCCGTACTGCTCGACCACGTCGAGCGGATCGATGCCATTGCCCAGCGACTTCGACATCTTGCGATGCTGAGTGTCGCGGACGGTGCCGTGCAGGTAGATCGTGGTAAACGGCACCTGGCCTTTGAACTCGAGCCCCGACATGATCATCCGTGCGACCCAGAAGAACAGGATCTCGGGTGCGGTGACGAGTGCGTGACCGGGATAGTACCGGCTCAGGCTGGCGCTGTCGTCCGGCCAGCCGAGCGAGGTAAACGGCACCAGCTGCGAGGAGAACCAGGTGTCGAGCACGTCCTCGTCCTGACGAACGGCACCGCCGCAGGTCGGGCAGGAGGTCAGGTCGACGCGACTCGCCGTCATGGCTCCGCAGCTGCCGTTCTCGCAGTACCAGACCGGAATCCGGTGTCCCCACCAGATCTGCCGCGAGATACACCAGTCCCGGATGTTCTCCATCCAGAGCGCGTACTCGACGCCGCGGCGTTCGGGCACGAAGGTCAAAGTCCCATCGCGATAGGCTTCGAGCGCCGGCTTGGCGAGCGGCGCCATTTTGACGAACCACTGATCGGACAGGCGTGGTTCGACGACCGTATCGCATCGGTAGCAATGTCCGACCGCATGGCGATGGGGCTCGACCTTGTCGAGCAGACCGGCGGCGTCGAACTCGGCGACGACGCGCTTCCGGGCGTCGAAGCGATCGAGGCCCCGGAACCGTTCGGGGGCGGCGTCGTTGATCCGCGCATCGGGCGTCATCACGTCGATGGCCGGCAGGGCCTGCCGCGACGCGATCTCGAAGTCGAGCGGATCGTGGGCCGGGGTCAGCTTGACGGCGCCCGTGCCGAACGCCGGGTCGACCGCGGCGTCGGCCACGAGCGGCACCAGACGATCGACCACGGGCAGACGAATCCTCGTTCCGATCAGGCCGGCGTAGCGCTCGTCATCGGGATGCACGGCAACCGCGGTGTCGCCCAGCATCGTTTCGGGGCGGGTCGTGGCGACAATGATATGCCCCGAACCGTCGGCCAGCGGGTAGCGCAGCCGCCAGATTTGCCCGTCAACTTCTTCTTTCTCCGCTTCTTCGTTCGAGAGGGCCGTGAGGCAGCGCGGGCACCAGTTGATGATGTACTTGCCGCGGTAGATCAGGCCCTTTTCATAGAGCGACACGAAGACTTCGCGCACCGCCGACGACAGCTCGGGGCTCAGCGTGTAGTAGGTGTGCTCCCAGTCGCAGCTGGCGCCCAGGCTCCGAATCTGCTCCAGGATGGTCGAGCCGGTCTCGGCCACGAACGCTTCGACTCGCTTGATGAAGGCTTCCCGGCCCACGTCGAATCGGGTCTTGCCCTCCTTGGCGAGCAGCTTCTCGACCACGTTCTGCGTGGCGATTCCGGCGTGATCGGTTCCCGGCATCCAGAGGGCGTCCCGGCCGCGCATCCGCTCGAAGCGGACCATGACGTCCTGGACGCTCAGATTGAGCCCATGCCCCATGTGCAGTTGCGCCGTCACGTTGGGTGGCGGCATCATGATGACGTAGGGGGAACGGTCGCCGCGCGGTGTGAACAGGTGGCGGTCCTGCCACCACCGGTACAGAGGGGCTTCGACGGTTTTCGGGTCGTACTGCGGTGCCAACGGCTCGGTCATGCAACCTCGGGCTCTTCGTCCCGAACGATGGTGGGTCGAGTGGGGGGCGTACGGGGCGGCAGCGGAGTATCGTCCTCACCCCAGACCAGCAGGCGGTCGACCAGGGTGAGGTCACCACCGAGCAACTCGCGGATGGCGCGGATGGCCCGGCTGCGGCTCGAGCGAGATGCCACCCAGCCATGCAACTCGATGCCGTTGCGTCCGACGGCAACCAGGGTGAGGCCGCTGGCCTCGGCGCCCAGCAGGGCTTCGAGTTTCTGGCGCACCCGGTTCGTCAGGATCGCCGTCGAGGGCGGGGCGGGGGGCTTGCGCCGCCACGGAATCAGGGCCTTGCGCCCCCGTCCGGCCAACACTTCGCCGGCCAGGAGGCCGATGGCCAATCCGATCCCGAGGCCGGTCAGGATGGTTGGGAGGAGGCTGGCCCCGGTCTCGGGACGTATACGTCGCTGCGGCATACAGTTAACTTAATACGTTTCGGGACTTTTCACGAAGCAATCCATGGCTAAACGACCGCTCGTCCGCCTGTTCTTCCTCGGGGTGCTCATTGCGGCCGGTTTGGCCCTGTTCTTTTGGTTCGCGCCCGCCACGCCCGTGATAGTGCGCCCGGTCGCGATGGAGTCTGCCCCATGAGTGTGGTTCGATTGACCCTGCCCGATGGCAGTGTCCGGGAGTTGCCCAGCGGTTCGTCAGGTCTCGACCTTGCCCGCCAGATTGGCCCGGGGCTCGCCAAAGCGGCGCTGGCGGTTCGCGTCGACGGCGAGATTCGGGATCTCGAACGGCCGATCGAGACGGATGCCTCAGTGTCGATCATGACCGATCGCGATCCTGATGCGCTCGGTCTGTTGCGCCATTCGGCTGCGCATGTGCTGGCAACCGCCGTTCGGACCATCTTTCCGAAGGCCGGGATCGGGTTCGGTCCCGCGATCGATGACGGCTTCTACTACGACTTCGAAGTACCCCGCCCGTTTACCCCCGATGATCTCGACCGGATCGAAACGGTGATGCGCGACATCGCCGCCAAGGATTATCCGTTCGTCCGAGAAGTGGTGGGCCGGGAGGAAGCGGGGCGACGCTTTGCCGACGATCCGCTCAAACTGGAGCGGATCGCGGAGCTGGGCGCGGACGAGACGATTACCGTCTATACCGACGGCCCGTTCGTCGACCTCTGCCGCGGGCCGCACGTACCCTCGACCTCCCGCCTCAAGCACTTCAAGCTGCTCTCGACGGCCGGCGCCTACTGGCGTGGCGACGAGAAGCGCCAGATGCTGCAGCGGATCTACGGTACGGCGTGGTTCAAGAAAGATGATCTCGAGGGATACCTCCACCGGCTGGAGGAAGCCCGGAAGCGCGACCATCGACGTGTCGGTCGCGAACTCGATCTCTTTCTGTTCCATCCGTTCGCACCTGGGGCTGCGTTCTGGACCGATCGCGGCACCACGATGATCAACGTCCTCAACGACTACCTGCGCGAGCTGCAGCGGGACGACTATCAGGAAGTCAAAACCCCGCTCCTTTTCAACAAGGCGCTCTGGGAAATGTCAGGGCACTGGGGCAAGTACAAGGAGAACATGTTCCTGGTGCTCGACAGCGAGACGGGCGAGCATGACATCTCGCTCAAACCGATGAACTGCCCGTCGCATTATCTGCTGTACGGATCGAAGAAGCACTCGTACCGCGAGCTTCCGATCCGGTATTGCACCTACGATGTGCTGCACCGGAACGAGGTCTCGGGTGCGTTGTCGGGGTTGACGCGCGTGCGTCAGTTTCAACAGGACGACTGCCACATCTTCCTGACCGAGGACCAGATCCGCGACGAAGTGCAGCGGCTGACTCGGCTGATCCTGGGCTATTACCAGACCTTCGGCCTGACCGCGCAGCTCAAATTCTCCACCCGGCCCGCAGAACGGATCGGGTCGGACGAGTTGTGGGACAAGGCCGAAGGGGCGCTTCGCAGTGCACTCGAGTCGACCGGTCATGCCTATCAGATCAATCCGGGCGATGGCGCCTTTTACGGACCGAAGATCGACTTTCATGTCGAGGATTCGATTGGACGCACCTGGCAGCTGGGCACGATCCAGCTCGACTACGCTGCGCCGGAACGGTTCGACCTGACCTACGTGGGCGAGGACAACCAGGCCCACCGTCCGGTGGTGATTCACCGCGCCGTGAGCGGGTCGTTCGAGCGGTTCATGGCCATTCTGATCGAGCACTTTGCGGGAGCGTTTCCTCTCTGGCTCGCGCCGGAACAGGTTCGGGTCTTGCCGATCTCGGATACCCAGCGGGATGCGGCCGCGCAGGTCACCAAAGTGTTGCGCCAGGCGGGGATCCGTGCGACCCTCGACGCCGGCAACGATACGCTCAACTATCGCGTCCGGGCCGGTGAAGTGGCCAAAGTGCCGTACCTGGCCGTGGTCGGCCAGCGGGAGGCCGAGGCCGGGACGGTGGCGGTGCGGACCCGCGGGGCGGGGTCCAAGCAGGACGTGATGCCGCTGGATGCGTTCCGGACCCGTCTGGTGGACGACATCGCCCGCCGGCGTCTGGTTCCTTAGGTCGCCGGGTCCCGAGCCCGAGGAGCGCCATGAACGTCGAGCAGCAGCTCCGTGCCGGGCTGGGCGATCGGTATCAGATCGAGCGTCAGATCGGGGAAGGCGGGATGGCGACCGTCTTCCTGGCGCGCGACCTCAAGCATGACCGCCCGGTTGCCATCAAGGTCTTCCGTCCGGAGCTGGCGGCCACCATGGGGGCCGATCGGTTCTTCCACGAGATCGAGCTGTCGGCCCGGCTCCAGCACCCCCACATCGTGCCGCTCTACGACTCGGGAGTTGCTGGCGGGATCTTCGATTTCGTGATGCCCTTCGTCGAGGGCGAGTCGTTGCGGAATCGACTCGATCGCGACAAGCAGATTCCCTTCGACGAAGCGGTCGAACTGACCCGCGAGATTGCCAGTGCACTGGCCTACGCCCATGGGCAGGGTCTGGTCCACCGCGACATCAAACCCGAGAACATCCTGTTGACCGGCGGCCATGCGATGCTGGCCGACTTCGGGATTGCGCGAGCCGTGGGCATCGCGCAGCAAGGCAAGCGTCATACCGGGCTGGGTTTTGCCGTCGGGACGCCTGGGTATATGAGCCCTGAGCAGGCGACCGCTTCCGAACTCGACGCTCGAACCGATCAGTACAGCCTGGCGGCGGTCTTCTATGAGATGGTGAGCGGCGAGGTGCCGTTCTCGGGGCCGACGGTGCAAGCCGCGCTGGCGCAGAGTCTGACGGGGCCGCGACCCAAACTCACCAAGCTGGTGCGAACGGTGCCCCCTGACGCCGACCCCGTGGTCGCTCGTGCGCTGGCGAGCGATCCGGCCGAGCGCTATCCCACGATCATGGCGTTCGCGGAGGATCTCGTTCGGTCAGGCGGCGGAGGGCAGGCTGTCCTGACCAAGCAGCGTCGCCTGCTCGGCGCAGTGGCGTTCTTTTCCGCTGCCTTCGTGATCAGTCTCCTGGCCCTGGTGTTCTGGCCGCGCGAGCCAATTGCCTTGGTGCGCAAAGAGGCCGAGGTCATTGCGGTGGCGCCGTTCACGACGTCGGGACCTGGGGTGGAAACCCTGGGTGAAGGCATGGTCGACCTGCTGTCGGCCAACCTCAACACGGTTGGAGGTATTCGGGTCGTCGAACCGCGGCTCGTGCTGGCGCAATGGCGTCGGCGGGGCAACCCGGCAGACCCGGATGCCGGTCGCAGCCTGGCGCGGGCAGTCAACGCCAACAGCGTGCTGACGGGCAGTCTCGTGAGCACTGGCAACCGGGTTCGCATCGCGGCTGCGCTCCATGGGCTCGATGGCACCGAGCTGGCGAAGGCCCAGGTCGACGGGGCGTCGGACAGCGTGCTGGTTCTGGTCGACCGCCTCAGTGCCGACCTGGTGCGCGGTATCTGGCAGTCCAACGAGCCGGTACCATCGCTTCGGGTCAGCGGCATCACCACCAACTCGATGGAGGCGATGCGTTCCTTCCTGGACGGCGAACGACTCTACCGCCGGTCGGCCTGGGATTCGGCGCAGCTGGCCTTTCAGCGTGCGGTCGAGCTCGACTCGACCTTCAGTCTGGCGTATCTGCGGCTCAGTTCGTCGATTGGCTGGGTCGGCGGCTATGGGTCGCCGAAGGCGGTCGAGGCGAGCGACGCGGCTCGGCGATTTGCGGATCGGCTGCCGCCGCGGGAGCGTTCGCTGGTGGCGACCTACAGCTTGTTTTCTCGGGGCAACCGCGCGGCCGGGGACTCTGCTCGCCGCTATGTGGCGCAGTATCCGGATGACGTCGAGGGTTGGTTCGTCCTGGGCGAAACCTATTACCACAACCGCGCGGTCGATCCCAGGCCCCCCGAAGAGATCCGAGCGCCGTTCGACCGGGTCATTGCGCTCGACTCCTCGCTGACGCCGGCGGCCCTCCACCCGGCCGAGATGGCGATTGCCTACCGTGACAGCGCCTTGCTCGACCGATACATCGAAGTGATGCGACGGGCGGGGTCTGAGGACGAGGCACGCGCCTACCGGACGGCGGCAGACATCGGCTGGGGGCGGCGCGGGCTCGATTCAACGGCGATTGCACTGATCGGGAGCAGACGCGGTGCGTACCAGGCGGCAATCCATGCTGCGGAACTGGCCCCAGATGGGGATGCGGAGCGGGTCTGGGCTCTGGTGCAGCATGCCTTCTCGGGGTCCGGCGGCTCGCCGGCGGAGCAGACGCTCGCGCGCAGCGTGATGGCCGCCGGGCTCGGGCGCTTCGAGCAGGCCCGCGCCGTTGCCGACTCCCTGCAGGGCATCAGCCAGGATCTGCGGCTCTCGGCGTTGTTGCACCCGATTACTCTCGGGATCGCCCCTCCCGGCTATGGCGGGGATGTCGCCAGCCGAGTGCTCGCCGCCAATCGAGTCAATCCGTTTCAGGTCCACGCGGTCATCCAGGTGGCACTGGTCCGCGGCGACCTGAGCCTGGCGGGTCGCCTCGCCGACAGCCTGCTGGCCCGGGACACGGTTGCCGTGGCCGGACCGGTCCGATCGCTGGTGACTGCGGCCAAGGGCCGGGTCTTGCTCGCGAGGGGCGACACATTGGGTGGGATTCGATTGCTGAGCAGTGCGCTCGAGAGCGCCTCCGGGACCATCCCGCCTTTCCTTTCGGTGGCTGCCCGACTCGAACTCGCGACGGTCCTGGCCATGCGGCCTGCCACCCGCGAACTCGGGCTGCTCCGGCTCCGCTACGGATTCGAGTCTGATTTCGGGGTGATGTCGGTCACACAGCTGCTCTTGGGCCGGGCGCTCGAGGCAGCCGGACAGCGGGAGGATGCCGTTGCCTCGTACAGCCGGTTTCTCCGGCTCTGGTCGGCCGACGATGCCTGGGCCGCCGAGGCCCGAGCCGCCATCGGGCGACTGACGGGAGAGGCCGCCTCGCTTCGCTGACAGCGCAGCTTGGCCCCTTCAGACCACCCCGCCGGTTGTCTATCTTCTGGGCTGAACTTTCCTCGACTTCGAGAGTCCCATGTCTGACGCAACGACGCCTGTAATCCTCTCGGCCTGCCGTACCCCGATCGGGAAGTACCTTGGCGGCCTGTCATCGTTCAACGCGCCGTCGCTCGGCGCCATCGCCATCAAGGAAGCGGTCCACCGGGCGGGGGTCGACGCGGGCGCCATCGACGAGGTCATCATGGGCCACGTGCTGCAGGGTGGCTCGGGGCAGGCCACCGGTCGCCAGGCGATGATCAAGGCCGGCCTGAACGGCGTCATTCCCGCCTTGACCATCAACAAGGTCTGCGGCTCCGGCCTCAAGGCGGTAATGCTGGCCGCTCAGTCGATCAAAGCCGGCGACAGCCAGCTCGTCGTTGCCGGTGGGATGGAGTCGATGTCGTCGTCTCCCCACTATGTCTATGGCATGCGTGGCGGTATCAAGGCCGGCAACCAGACCATGGTGGACGGCATGATTCACGACGGGCTCTGGGATTCATTCGGCAATGTCCACATGGGCAACCTGGCCGAGTACACCGCCAAGAAGGCCGAAGTTTCGCGAGCCGATCAGGATCGCTACGCCTTCGAGAGCCATCGCAAGGCAGTTGCGTCGATCGAAGCGGGCGTCTTCGCCGCGGAGATCGTGCCGGTGTCGGTGCCCATCAAGGGTGGCAGCACGACGGTCGACACCGATGAGTCGCCTCGCAAGGATACCTCGGTCGAGTCGCTGGCCAAGCTCCGGCCGTCGTTCGACAAAGAGGGCAGCGTCACGGCCGGCAACGCGCCGGGTCTCAATGACGGTTCGTCGGCGCTCGTGGTCGCCTCGCTGGCCTTCGCCAAGGCGCATGGTCTGACGCCGCTGGCCCGGATCACCGGATATGCGACCGGCGGCGGCGAACCCAAGGACCTCTTCTTCGCGCCGATCTTCGCGGTCCAGAACCTGATGAAGAAGACGGGTACCACGATTGGTGACTATGGCCTGATCGAGGCCAACGAGGCGTTCGCGGTCCAGGCGCTGGCCGATGGTCGGGCGTTGGGCTGGGATTGGGATCGGGTCAATGTGCACGGCGGTGCGATTGCACTGGGGCATCCGATCGGCGCCAGCGGCGCGCGAGTCCTCACCACCCTCCTCTATGCGATGAAGTCGCGCGGGGCTGTCACGGGCCTCGCCACGCTCTGTCTTGGTGGAGGCAACGCCGTCGCGCTTTCGGTCGAAGCGGTCTGACCTTCGTGGATCTGCGAGCGACCAGTGCGCGGTCCCGGCTCGGGGCCGTTGCCTGGTCGCTCGGTTTTATACTGGTAGGGTACAGCACGACCGGGCTGCTCGGAGCGACCGTCTACTGGCTCTTGCTCGAGCAGCTGCCCGCGGGCGCCGTAGGCTTCAGCGGTGCGGCCGTGATTCAGACCACCGTCGGGCTCATTGTCTTCGGCGGGCTGACGTGGCTGATCGGGAGGAAAGCACTCCGACTCGACTGGCGAACGCTTGGCTTCGTGCCGGCGCGAGAAGGTGCGAAAGGGCTCGGAAAAGGGTTTGCGGTAGGTGCGCTGGTCGGTATCGGGGCCCTGGTGCTGAGCCTCGGAGCGGGGTCGGGATGGGTGCCCGATGGTGGCAGCTTCGGGTCGTACCTGGGCCGAGTGGGGTTGCTCACGCTGGTGCTCTTGCCGGCTGCGTTCATGGAAGAGTTGGCGTTCCGCGGCGTGGCGGTGGCGGGGATGGCACGTGGCATCGGGCGCGCTGGGGCTATTGTGGTGACGGCGGCGCTGTTTGCCGTCGCGCATCGGGCCAATCCGAGTGTGACGCTGCTGGCCCTTGGCAACATTGCCCTTGCCGGGGTGCTCCTCGGGCTTACGTTTTTCGCGCGGGGTGGTATTTGGACGGCGACCGGCGCGCATCTTGGCTGGAATGCCGCTCTCGCGGCGCTTGCCGCGCCGGTCAGCGGTTTGCCGTTCGAGATTCCGTGGATCGATTTTGTGCCCGGCGACCCCGCGTGGGTCACCGGAGGGCGCTTCGGTCCGGAAGGTGGAGTGCTGGCGACCGTGGCGTTGACGGTGGGAATCCTGTTTGTGGTTCGGTGGCGTGACTTTCGGGAGGCATCATGAAGCAGGCGGCAGTGATCGGCGCGGGGACGATGGGTAACGGCATCGCCCACGTGTTTGCACAATATGGCTGGAGTGTGACCCTGATCGATGTGTCTCAGCAGGCGCTCGATCGCGCCCGGACCACGATTCAGGCCAATCTCGATCGACAGGCCAAGAAGGGCGCTATTCCAAGCGACGCGCCTCCACAGATCCTTGGCAGAATCCAGACCGCGACGGCCCTCGAAGGCGCGGCCTCGGCGAATATCATCATCGAGGCGGCCACGGAGCAACCGCCGCTCAAGTTCTCGATCTTCGAATCGCTCGATCGGATCGCGGCTGCCGACGCCATTCTGGCGACCAACACCAGTTCGATTTCCATCACCGAGATCGCGGCCCGGACCCGGCGTCCCCAGAATGTCATCGGGATGCATTTCATGAATCCGGTGCCGGTCATGCAGCTGGTCGAAGTGATTCGCGGTCATGCGACGAGCGACGAGACTACTTCGACAGTGCTGGAGATCTCGACGGCGCTGGGCAAGACGCCGGTCGAGGTGCAGGACTACCCGGGCTTCGTGGCCAATCGGATCCTGATGCCGATGATCAACGAGGCGATCTACACGGTGATGGAGGGCGTGGCGACGCCCGAGTCCGTTGATACGGTGATGAAGCTGGGCATGGCGCACCCGATGGGCCCGCTCGCGCTGGCGGACTTCATCGGACTCGACGTGTGCCTGGCCATTCTCGAGGTGATGCACAAGGGGTTGGGCGATCCGAAGTACCGACCCTGTCCCTTGCTGCGCCGGATGGTGGCGGCGGGTCACCTGGGCCGCAAGTCCAAACAGGGCTTCTACGCGTACTGAGGCACGCCGATGGCTGAGACGATTCCGATCGGGGCCGATCACGCCGGTTTTGCGCTGAAAGAGCGCATTGTCGAGGAGTTGAAGCGCCTCGGATATGCGCCGGAGGATGTCGGGACACATTCGACCGACTCGACCGACTATCCCGACTATGCGCATGTCGTGGCGGACCGGGTGGCGCGAGGCAACGCCAAGCGCGGTGTGCTGCTCTGTGGAACCGGGCTCGGGATGTCGTACGCGGCCAATCGGCACCACGGGGTGCGGGCCGCCGTTGCCTGGGCGCCGGACATTGCGGCCCTGGCTCGTGAACACAATGATGCCAATGTCCTGGTCCTCCCCGCGCGGTTCGTGACCGAGGATCAGGGACTCGAAATTCTGCGCACCTGGCTTGAGACGCCTTTCGAAGGCGGCCGCCACGAGCGCCGGGTTGCCAAGATCGAAGTGGAGAACGAATGACGTACAATCATGCGGCATCGCTGCGCGTTGCCGATCCGGTGGTGGCGGCCCTGGTTGATCGCGAGCTGACCCGACAGCGGGAGGGGCTCGAACTGATCGCAAGCGAGAACTTTGCTTCGCGGGCAGTGATCGATGCGATGGGCACGCCACTCACCAACAAGTATTCCGAGGGATATCCGGGCAAGCGCTACTACGGCGGCAATCAGGTCATCGACCAGGTCGAGCAGCTGGCCATCGACCGGGCCAAGGCGCTGTTTGGCGCCGAGTATGCCAACGTCCAGCCGCACTCGGGGGCGCAGGCCAATTTTGCGGCATTCATGGCGGTGCTCCCGCCGGGCGAGACCCTGCTCGGGATGTCGTTGTCCCACGGCGGGCACCTGTCGCACGGGCACAATGTCAATCACAGTGGAACCATCTGGCGGGCCGTGCACTACGGTGTCAACGTCGACAGTGGCCTGATCGAGCTCGATGAGGTGCGGGCCATTGCGCTCCGGGAGCGGCCCAAGCTGATCATCTGCGGGGGCAGCGCTTACTCGCGGATCATCGACTTTGCCGGATTTCGGGCCATCGCCGACGAGGTCGGTGCCAAGCTGCTGGTCGACATGGCGCACTTCGCCGGTCTCGTAGCCGGTGGTGCCTATCCCTCGCCGGTACCGCACGCGCAGATCGTCACGACGACGACCCACAAGACGCTGCGCGGGCCGCGAGGCGGGCTGATTCTGGCTCGGGCGGACCTGGGGCGCGCGATCGATCGCTCGGTGTTTCCGGGAACGCAGGGCGGTCCGCTCGAACATGTGATTGCCGCCAAGGCCGTCTCGTTCGGTGAAGCGCAGCTGCCGGAGTTCCGTCTCTATGCTGCGCAGGTGGTTGCCAATGCGCAGCGGCTGGCGGCCGGCCTGATGGATCGGGGCTTCCGGATCATCGCCGACGGAACCGATTCTCATGTCATGCTGGTCGACGTTCGCAGCCGCAACATCACGGGTAAGGCGGCTGAAACGGCGCTCGAGCACGCGGGCATTACCGTCAACCGCAACACCATTCCGAACGATCCGGCGTCGCCCTTCGTGACTAGTGGGATTCGTCTGGGCACCCCGGCGGTTACCACCCGCGGGATGGGCCTGGCGGAAATGGATGTGATTGCCCGGTTGATCGACGAGGTGCTCTCGTCACCCGACGACGCCACGGTGGCCCGGGTGCGCCAGGAGGTGCGTGGCCTGGCTTCGGGGTACCCCCTTTATCCGCCGGGGCCGACTGCTGCGCAGGCAGCGGCGGGGAACGGGCGTCCGGCCGGCCGGCCGGCGGCGGGCGTTGGCGCGGGAGCAGGGAAGCGCTCGTGATCGAGATTCGCCTGGCGCCGGAGCTGGTCGATCGACTGCGTCGGTCGGAAAGCCACTACGACGAGCAGGCGTACCTGTTCGTGCTCGAGAGCATCGAGTACGTCCAGAATCGGTTGACCGTCCGGCGCCACGTTTCCGGGCAGGAGCTGGCCCGGGCCTGCCGGGATCACGCACTCGAGCAGTATGGCCTGATGGCTCAGCAGGTGCTGGGCCATTGGGGCATTCGTCGAACGGCCGATATCGGCCGGATCGTCTTTGCCCTCGTCGAGGTCGGGCTGCTAGTTACTCAGCCGGAAGACCGAGTCGAGGATTTCCACTCGGTCTACGACTTCGATCAGGCTTTCTCCGAGTCGTACCTGTGGCGCGGGGTTCCACGCGGCCCCTGCAGCTGGAGCCGCGGCAAGATCTCCGAGCGCGGAGCATAGCGCCGCTATCAGGAGGAGAACGATCGGCATGTCGTCACTTCCCGTCGTTTCTGCTCAGCAAGCGTCGGCCTGGGATCGCTTGACCGTCGACGCCGGGCTCCCGGCGGTGGCGCTGATGGAGAGCGCGGGACGGGCGGCAGCGGCGGTGCTGACCGCCCGGTACGGTGCGGCGATGGGCCGGGGCACCCTGATTGCCGTCGGCCCCGGCAACAACGGCGGCGACGGGTGGGTGATTGCCCGGACCCTGCATCAGCTGGGGTGGCCTGTCTGGGTCGTACCGGTTCCCGGGAACGCCTCTCCACTCAATCAACTCCAGGCGCAGCTCGCCGAGGGGTCCTCGGTCCGAAGGCTCGACGCCGACGGGCCTTGGCCCGCCGTCGGTCTGGTGGTCGATGCGCTGCTCGGCACCGGCGCCTCCGGCCGCCCCCGACCCGCGATGGCTTCGCTGCTGGCCCGTTTGGTCGAACTCGACCTGCCGATTGCCGCAATCGACGGCCCGACCGGGCTCGATCTCGATACCGGGGTGTCGCGTGACGCCATTCAGGTGGACCTGACGCTCACGTTCGGCGGCTACCGGCGCGGACACCTTCTGGCGCGGGACGAGGTCGGTGAAGTCGTGGTCCTCGATATCGGGTTCGTGCCGGCCCCGGCAGAGTGGCCCACCGTGCTGCGCGAGCGAGAGGCCGTCAGGGTGGCGACCCGGCTGGCGGCATCGAGTCACAAAGGCACCCGGGGCCGGATCGTCATCGTCGGCGGCGACGTCGGAATGACTGGCGCCGCCCGGCTTGCGGCCCGCGCCGCGTTCGCAGCCGGCGCGGGTCTGGTGCATGTGGCCGCTCCGGCTGAGGCGCTGGCGCTGCTGGCGGCGGCCGAGCCGGATCTGCAGACCGTGGCAACGGGGTTCGACCAGCCCAGCGACGCGCTGACAGCGCTGATCCAGCGCGCCGACGCCGTCGTGGTTGGCCCGGGACTCGGCCGTCACGCGGGCCGGGGGGAGTTCGTGCGCTCGCTGGCCGCGCAGGGTCAGGCACCGCTCGTCGTCGATGCCGACGCGCTGATGGCCTTTCAGGGTGATCCTGATCGATTGGCGGGCATTCTCGCCGGGCGCACGGCGGTCCTGACGCCGCACGCCGGGGAGTTTCGCGCCCTCTTTCCGACCCTCGCCTCAGCGTTAGGCGTCGATCCCTGGGGTGCGGCGACCGAAGCCGCTGCCGCGCTGGGCGCGACGGTGCTCCTCAAAGGGGTGCCGACCGTGGTGGCCGGTCCAACCCACGCGGCCCTCACCGTCGTGGCGGGCAATCCCGGGCTGGCGACCGGTGGCAGCGGCGACACTTTGAGTGGCATGATCGGTACCTGGCTGGCGCAGCGGGGTGAACCCGGGCTGGTCGCTGCGGCGGCTGCGCATGCCATGGGCGAGGCGGCCGACCTTGCTGCGCGGCGCCTGACCGCCCGCGCGGTCCGCCCGATGGATGTGATAGCCGCGCTGCCCGACGTCTGGCGCCGCTGGGATCAGGTCCGGCGCGAGGTTCCGGCCGGGCTCGCCCCGGTGCTGCATTCCCTGCCGGCTCCGATCGGAGTGTGAGGTGACGGGGACTCCCCTGGGCGGCGGCGGCGAGTTCGATCGGGTGCGGGCCATTGCCGCGGCCTTGGGCGACGACGGCCGGCATCTCGGCGATGACTGCGCGTTTCTGCCCGGTGGGTGGTGCGTCAGCACCGACGTCAGCGTTGACGAGGTCCACTTCCGGCGCGCCTGGCTCGATCCGGAAGAGATCGGTTGGCGGGCGACCGCGGCGGCGCTGTCCGATCTCGCGGCGGTGGGAGCCTCGGCGGAGGCGGTTCTCGTCGCCGTTGTACTGCCAGAGACCGATGCATCCGACCTGCTGGTCGCGCTGATGCAGGGATCGGGAGGGGCCGCGCATCTGGCAGGTGCGCAAGTCGTGGGCGGCGACCTGAGTCGCGGTGCCCAGCTGGCCGTTACGGTGACGGTGCTTGGCAGGTCTGACCATCCGGTCCGTCGCTCCGGCGCTCAGGTCGGAGACGGCATCTGGGTCACCGGCGCTCTCGGCGGCGCTCGCGGTGCCTTCGAGGCATGGCGCCGTGAGCGCGAGCCTGCGCCGACGCACCGGAGTCGGTTTGCCCGGCCGGAGCCGCGAATTGCCGCAGGGCAGTGGCTGGCCGCGCATGGCGCCAGCGCGATGCTTGATCTCAGCGATGGTCTGGCCGGCGATCTCGGCCACCTGGCGGCCGCCAGCGGCGTTGCGCTGGAGGTCGATCTCGACGGGTTGCCGGTCGATCCGTCCTTGGGTGAGATCGCGGGGCTGTGCGGCGAGGTACCCCAGCTCTTCGCAGCGGTTGGTGGGGAGGACTACGAGTTGCTCGTCACGTTGCCGCTGGGATTCGATGCGGCTGGCGGTCTTCCGGACCATCTTCCCTTGACGCGTATCGGTCGCGTGATGGCGGGGTCTGGCGTTTCCTTGCGACTCGCAGGCCGTCCCGTCCGTCTCGATGGCTTCGACCATTTTCGATGAAGCACCTCCTCTACGCTGTGCGGTACCTCGTCGCCACCGCGGTGTTCACGACGTACTACTCTGCCCGGATCATGCTCGCGTTGATACTCCGGGTCAAACCGGAGCCGGGCGGAGTCTACGACCGGATTCAGCAGTCCTACGGGCGAGCGATGCTGGCATCGACCGGCATGTCCGTCCGCGTCGAGGGGCTGGAGCATGTTGCCCCCGGGCAGCCAGTCGTCTACATCTCGAACCACCAGTCGTGGGTCGATATCTGGGCGCTCCTCGCGGTGCTGCCCGGCGTCCTGCGGTTCGTGTTCAAGAAAGAGCTTTCGCGGGTGCCGCTGCTGGGGTGGGCCATCAACACGTTGGGGCATGTGTCGATCGATCGCGGCAATCGCGGGTCGGCCTTTGCCTCGTATGATTCCGCGGCCGAGCAGATTCGCGGCGGGGTCTCCGCCATTGTGTTTGCCGAAGGCACCCGCAGTTCGACCGGGAGCCTCCAGTCGTTCAAGAAGGGACCCTTCGTCCTGGCGATTTCTGCGCAGGTACCAGTGGTGCCCGTCTACTGCGAGACGTACCAGCGTTTGCCGAAGGGCAGCCTCGCGCCTCGACCGGGGATCGTCAGGGTCCGGCTCGGCAGCCCGATTGCAACGAACGGCCTCGATTATGCGGAACGAGACGGGCTGGCCGATCGGACCCGGGAAGCCCTCTTGCGACTGGGTGCTCAGCCCTGAGTTGGCGGAGCGTACCGGGGCGCCTATCCTTAGCCCTGCGTCGGGCTGTTTTTGACCCTCAACACTTCGAGTCAATGTCCACAATCATCGCAGTACACGGTCGGGAGATCATCGACAGTCGCGGCAATCCTACGGTAGAGGCCGAAGTCGTGCTGGCCTCGGGCGTCAGGGGCCGGGCCGCCGTTCCGAGTGGCGCATCGACGGGTGAGCACGAGGCGGTCGAGCTCCGCGACGGCGACCCCAAACGCTATGGTGGCAAGGGGGTACTCGAGGCAGTCAAACACGTCAATGAGATTATCGGTCCGCGGCTCGAGGGTATGGCGGCCGAGGATCAGATTGCCGTCGACGCTGAGATGATGGATACCGATGGCACGGTCAACAAGGGCAAGTTGGGCGCCAATGCGATCCTGGCCGTTTCCCTGGCGGTCGCGCGGGCCGCTGCGGAAGAGACCGGCTTGCCCCTCTATCGCTACCTGGGCGGTCCGATGGCGCGGGTCCTGCCGGTGCCGATGCTCAACATCCTGAACGGTGGTGCCCACGCGAATAACAACGTCGATGCGCAGGAGTTCATGATCTCACCGATTGGTGCGGACAGCTTTGCCGATGGCCTCCGGATGGGCGTCGAGGTATTCCATGCCTTGAAGAAGGTGCTGACCGGCATGGGGCTTTCGACCGCGGTCGGTGACGAGGGCGGCTTCGCCCCGATGCTGCCGTCGAACGAGGCGGCGCTCGACGTCGTGATGGAAGCGATCCGTGGCGCCGGCTATGAGCCCGGGCGTGATCTTGCCATCTGCCTCGATGTGGCCGCGTCGGAACTCTACGACAAGGCAAGCGGCGAGTACGTCTTCAAGAAGGGCGACAAGAGCCGGCGGTCGGCGAGCGACATGGTGGCGCTCTATCAGCGCTGGGTCGATCGGTATCCCATCGTCTCGATCGAGGACGGTCTGGCCGAGGACGACTGGGACGGCTGGCACGAACTGACCGAGCGCCTCGGTGACCGGACCCAGCTGGTGGGCGATGACCTCTTCGTGACCAACGTCGACCGGCTGGGGCGCGGTATCGAAGAGGGAACCGGCAATGCCGTTCTGATCAAGGTCAACCAGATCGGAACGCTGACCGAGACCCTCCAGTGCATCGAGTTGGCCAAGTCGAGTTCATACGGTGTCGTGATTTCCCATCGTTCCGGGGAAACCGAGGACACCTTTATTGCCGATCTCGCAGTGGCGACCGGAGCCGGGCAGATCAAGACGGGCAGCGCCAGCCGGACCGATCGGGTGGCCAAGTACAATCAGTTGCTTCGCATTGCGGAGGAACTGGGTGAGCTCGGACACTATCCGGGTCGGGACCTGTACTCCCTGTGACGCAGAAACGCTGGCTCTTCGCCGCCGCGCTGGTACTCGCGCTGCTGTTTGCGTTGCAGGCGGGCGAGTACAGCACGCTCGATTGGCTGGCGTTGCGGAAGGACGAGCGGGCCGAGGCCCGCCGCGTCGGCGAGCTGCAGGGCATCGTCGACTCCCTGACACGGTACGCGCACCGGGTCGAAACCGACCCTGAGCTGCAGGAGCGGATTGCCCGGGAGCAGCACGGCATGCTGCGCCCGGGCGAGCATGCATTCATTCTGGAGGATGTGCCGGAGTCCAAACGCTAGAGTAGCGACAAGCTCCGGCTTCGATCCCGGTGCTTGGCGCCGCCGTATTCGTTCGCATAGATTGCGGAAAGGGTGTGGTCCTGTGCCCGTCAGCGGGTAGCCTGACTGCTGATTGTTGCACCGCCTCTCTTCCACTGGGGGAAGTCCCAATGCCCCTACGGTTCGCAGTGTCCCGTCCCTGGTTACATCCTCCCGGCTGGCCGCTGGCTCTGCACCTTGCGTCGATGGTCGCCTGTGAGCCATCCGGTGGTTTCCGCCCGCCGCTGTCCCGCTACGGCTCGCCGGTTGCCCCGATCAGGCGGACCCCGTGGTAGGCTCCTACGACTATGGCCTCGTCGTGCTGTCGATTTTCATTGCGATGGCGGCGTCCTATGTGGCCCTTGACTTGGCCAGTCGCACCGCCGCCGCCCGTGGCTGGGTAAAAGGTGTGTGGCTGGCGGGTGGGGCCGGCGCCATGGGGTTGGGCATCTGGTCGATGCATTTCATCGGGATGCAGGCCTTTTCGCTGCCGGTGCCGATTCGCTACGACATGCCCCTGGTGTGGCTCTCGCTGCTGGCGGCGGTGCTCGCCTCGGGCGTCGCGCTGTTTGTCGTCAGCCGCCCCACGCTGACCTGGGTAGGTGCCTCGGCAGGCAGCCTGATCATGGGCGCTGGCATCGCCTCGATGCACTACATAGGCATGGCGGCAATGCGCCTCGCAGCCATCCCGCGCTGGAACGCCCTGGTCGTGGCACTCTCGATCGCGATCGCCGTCGTCGTCTCGCTGGTGGCGCTCGGGCTGGCGTTCCTGCTGCGTGCCGAACACCGCAGCCTGGCGCCCCGCAAGCTGGGGAGTGCTGGCGTGATGGGACTGGCCATCGCGGGAATGCATTACACCGGCATGGCTGCGGCCCGGTGGGAGCCCGCGCCTGCGCTCGGCGACCTGTCCCACGCCGTGACGCTCCCCTCGGCCGGTGTGGCCGTCGTGACGCTCCTGGTGCTGGTGCTGGCCATCATCACGGCGATGGTTGACCGACGGTTCTCCGCGCAAGCCGTCGAACTCGCGGCCAGCGAACAGCGACACCGGTTGCTCTTTCAGCGCAGCCTGGCGGGGGTTTACCAGAGCACACTCGAGGGCCGCCTGGTGGACTGCAACGACGCGTATGCGCGGATGTTTGGCTACTCCACGCGCCACGAGTGCCTGGCCCATGCGGTTACTGCGCACTACCACTCGGCCGCCGATCGCGACGCGCTCCTGAACCAGCTGCGGCTTCAGCGCACCGTCACCGATTTCGAAAGTCGCCTTCGGCGCAGGGATGGGACATCCTTCTGGATCCTCGAGAACGCCACCCTGCTTCCCGACGGGAACGGGGCCGGGGAACTCATCGAGGGCACCGTGATCGATATCTCGCAGCGCAAGGATGCCGAAGCCCAGATGCTCCTAGCAATTCAAGCGGCGGAATCTGCGAACCGGGCGAAGAGCGAGTTCCTGGCCAACATGAGCCACGAGGTGCGCACCCCGATGAACGGGATTCTCGGGATGACGGAACTTGCTCTTGCCACCGAACTCACACCGGAGCAGCGCGATTACCTCGAAACCGTCCAGCGTTCGGCGGACGCCCTGCTGACCGTCATCAATGACATCCTCGATTTCTCGAAGATCGAGGCCAAGAAACTCGACATCGAGACCATCAACTTTGATCTGAGCTATTGCATCGACGAGACCGTGCGCTTGCAGGCTCCGCGGGCCCATGAGAAGGGCCTCGAACTCGCGTATCAGATTGCCCCCGATGTGCCCGTGAGCCTCGCCGGAGATCCGGGGCGGCTTCGGCAGATCATCCTGAATCTGATCGGCAACGCGATCAAGTTCACGCCAGCTGGCGAGGTGGTGCTTCGGGTCACGCAGGAATCCGGCACACAGGCGGGGACGGTCCTCCACTTTACGGTTACCGACACCGGCATCGGGATTCCAAAGGACAAGCAGGTGGCGATCTTCGACGCCTTTACTCAGGCTGATGCCACCACCACCCGGCGCTTCGGCGGCACGGGACTGGGGCTGGCCATCACCTCCCAGCTGGTCGGCCTGATGGATGGGAGGATCTGGGTCGAGAGTGAACCCGGCGCGGGCAGTGCTTTCCACTTTATCCTCCCGTTCGCCATTGGGCCGGCCGATCCCCCGCAGCCGGCCCGGCGCGAACTGGCCGACCTGAGCGGCATGACCGTGCTAGTGGTCGATGACAATGCCACCAATCGCCGGATTCTGGCCGACATCCTTGCCAGTTGGGGCATGCGACCGACCGTGGTGGAAAGCGGTCACGCGGCTATTGATGCCTTGCAGCGGGCTCGCGAGGACGGTCAGGCATTTCCACTCGCCCTGATCGACTTCCAGATGCCCGATTTGGACGGGTTTGAGCTGGCCGAGCGGATCCAGGCCACTCCGGAGCTGGGCACTCCGCTGATCATGATGCTCTCATCGGCCGGGCAACGCGGCGACGCGGCTCGCTGCAAGGAGCTCGGCGTGGCGTCCTACCTGACGAAGCCGGTGCGCCGAGGAGTGCTGCTCGAGGCGGTCCTGGAAATTCTTGCTACGCGGGATCATCCCATCGCGGAGGCGCCAGTCGTGACTCGGCACTCGATCGGAGAGACGCAGAGCAGCCTGCGCATTCTGGTGGCCGAGGACAACGCGGTCAACCGACGAGTCGTCTGCGCCATCCTCGAGAAGAGAGGCCACACTTTGACTGTTGCCGAGAACGGCCACGAGGCGGTCGCCGCGGCCCTGCGAGGCGACGTCGACCTGATGCTGATGGACGTGCAGATGCCGGAGATGGATGGCCTCGAGGCCACCGCGGCCATCCGCCAGGCAGAGCAGGGTACGGGGCGGCATCTCCCGATCGTGGGGCTGACCGCTCACGCCATGAAGGGAGACCGCGAGGCGTGCCTGGCGGCCGGGATGGACGCCTACCTCGCGAAGCCGCTTCAGCCGGCCCAGTTGTTTGACACCATCGATGAGCTGGTCCGGGGGGCACCTCCGAAGCTTGCTCCGTCGACGGCGGCTGCCTTCGACCACGCCGGGCTGCTCGCTCGCGTCGAGGGCGACGAAGCGCTGGTTGCGGAGCTGGCAGAGCTGTACCTGGCTCAGTCTGCGCGGATGCTCGACGAGGTACGGCGGAGCGTCGAGTCGAGAGATGCGGATGCTTTGCAGCGGAGTGCGCATGCCCTCAAAGGATCGGCCAGCGGAATGGGCGGGCTGGCTGTGGCCGAGATCGCGCAGGAGCTTGAATCGATGGGACGGGAGCACCGTCTGGCGGGGGTCGACGTACGGCTGGCCCAGTTGGCTGTGGAAGTTGCCCGGTTGGACGCTGAACTGATCAAAATCAGCGGCGGACGACCGCCGTGAAGAACGTCAATGCCACCAGAGCATTGGATCGGGGGCGAGTCCTCGACAGATTTGGGGAATGGACGCTTCGACAACTCCCTCTGACCTTGCCCTTCGGCGTTGGCTCTTCTGGTGTATCGTCGCCGTGTATCTGGCGATCGTCGTGGGGGGCATTACCCGCCTGACCGAGAGCGGGCTCTCCATTACCGAGTGGAAACCGGTCTCAGGCATCTTCCCGCCGCTGACCGAACAAGGCTGGGCTGACGCCTTCGCCGCATTCCAGGCCATTCCGCAGGCGCAGAGCACCCACCAGGGCATTACGCTCGCCGGCTTCAAGTTTATCTACTGGTGGGAGTGGCTGCACCGGATCGTGGCGCGCGGCGTCGGGCTCGTCTTTGCCATTCCCTATGTCGTCTATCTGCTTCGTGGCATGATGCCGCGGCATCTGCGGCTTCGTCTGGCCCTGTTGCCGATCCTGACGCTGGGGCAGGGCGTCCTTGGATGGTACATGGTCCAGAGCGGTCTGGTGGGGCGAACCGAAGTCAGTGCCTACCGTTTGGCTGCGCATCTCGGCCTTGCCCTTGCCATCTTGCTCGTTGCACTCTGGACCTGGGCCGACCTGCGGCCGCGGCGGGCTGATCCGCCGGCCAGCCGAGGCTGGCGCATCGCTGTGCTGGCGGTGACAGTTCTGATTGGCGTTACCGTCATGTCCGGGGCCTTTGTCGCCGGGTTGCGGGCTGGATTCATGTACAACACGTTCCCGTTGATGGGCACGACATTCGTTCCGCTCGGATACAGTCTGATGTCGCCCTGGTGGGTCAATGCCTTCGAGAACCCCATCGCGGCGCAGTTTCATCACCGGATCCTGGCGCTTGGTACCGGGGCGTTTGCCCTGGTGCTCGCATGGCGGGCGGGCGGCAGCACGTTGACGGTCGATGGGGTCAGAGCGGTTCGACATCTCGGCGGTGTGGTCGTGCTCCAAGTGCTGATCGGCATTGCGACCTTACTGCTGGTCGTCCCGGTGGCGCTCGGTGCGCTCCACCAGCTCATCGGTGTGGCAGCGCTGACGGCCGGCGTGCTTGCGGTCCATCGTTTGAGGGGAAGTACAGTACCTTAGCTGGTGCCGACGGCCGCGCGTCAGGTGCGCGCGGCCCACCCGTTTCGATCTGATAGAAGAGGGAAGCGTGATGCCTCTCGACCGTCTCCTCGTGTCGGCGCTCTTTGGCGTGGTCGCCGGTCTAACGCCGCTCGATGCCCAGGATCGCACTCCGCTCTATCAGTCGTCCCTGAGGGGCCAGCAGGCGGAGCAGGCTATACCGTTTTCGCTCGAAGATGCCGGACGCGACGATCGCTGGCTCGGCCTCGAGGTCCGCGACGCCCGCTGGGCCGTCGACGGCTCCGGTGTCTACTTCCGCTGGCATCGGCAGCCCGCGCCAGGACAGTACCCGGAACAAGATCCCTGGTTCCGGGTCGGTCGGGATGGTCTGACGGCGCGCGAAGTCGGTGCCGATGAGATCATTCCGGATCGATCGCCCAGCTGGAGCCGCGACGGCCGAGTTGCCGTCTGGCAGGACGGCGGGTCAGTGTTCATGTACCACGCCGGGCGGCCGAATGACGGAATTCGCCGTTTGCTCTCGCTTTCGGGACGGGTCGGCCGGCCGACCGTCAGCGCCGACGGGCTCTGGCTTCAGTTCGTCTACGGCGACGACCTCTATACGTACGACCTGCAGACGAGCCAGCTTCAACAGGTCACCCGGAAACACCTGCCCGACGCCGCGAAGGATCCGGCGGCCAGGTGGCTGATCGAGCAACAGCGCGACCTGTTCGAGCGGGTGCGCGACAGCGTCGAGCGACGCAGCGTTGCTGCCGCCCGGGCTCGCGTCCAGCCCGGGGCTCCGCAGGCCATTCCAGCCCCGCCCGGCACGGTCCTGGAGCAACTGACGCTCTCGCCCGATCGGCGCTACGTCACCTTTGTAGCCCGGACGCTGGCGTCGCCGCGCCCGGTCACTCGATACATGGACTATCTGGCGCACTCCGGGCACGCGGAGGCGCTCACGGCACGGGCCAAGGTTGGTGAGCCACGGGATCGACTGCGCTTCGGTATCGTGGCAATCGATCCGTCGGTTGCTGCGGACAGTGTCCAGATCCGCTGGGTCGACCTTCAGGAGGCCGGTGACCGCCGTACCATGCCGACCGGTCCCTACTGGAGCCTGGAAGGCGACCGCGCCGTGGTCCAGTTCTCGTCGGCCGACTGGCATGATCTCTGGATGGCGGAGGTTGATCCTGCGAGCGGGCGGACGCGGGTCCTGATCCACGACCACGACCCGGCGTGGCTCGGTGGGCCGGCCATCCAATCGAACTACGGCGGTCCGGCCCTGCTCGAGTGGCTCGCCGGCGGACGGTTCGTCTTCGCATCGGAGCGGTCCGGGTGGAGCCATCTCTACCTTGTCGATGGAAGCGGTCAGGTGCGCCCGCTGACCTCCGGCGAGTGGGAGGTCCGGACGGCCGAACTGTCTCGTGACCGGAGCACCTGGCTGCTGGGCGCCGGGCGCGACGGGCACAGCAACGATCACCTGTACCTGCTGCCCGCGGCGGGGCGCGACCTGACCCGCCTGACCGAGCGCCC
Organism: Gemmatimonadales bacterium; assembly: GCA_019637315.1. Lineage (NCBI taxonomy): Bacteria > Pseudomonadati > Gemmatimonadota > Gemmatimonadia > Gemmatimonadales > Gemmatimonadales bacterium. The sequence continues at coordinate 73,316 of JAHBVU010000012.1, read as the reverse complement.
CGGCCGGCATGTCGGCGCGCTTGCTCCGGATGGGCGGCGCCTCGCCGTCGTCTACGGCGAGACGACCCAGTTGCCGGATCTCTTCCTGCGCGACGCCGCGCCTGCCTCCGCCGAGCGGCGAGTCACAGTCAGTGGGACGGACGAGTTCTTCCGCCGCCGCCTGATTCGGCCGGAGATGATCGCCGTGACCCACCCCGATGGGCGCCCGGTCTGGTCTGCGCTCTATCGGCCTGCGACACCCAATCCGGAGCGCGCCGCGATCTTTCATATTCACGGCGGCGGATATCGCCACTTCAGCCACAACGGCTGGTCCGTCTATGGCTACGGGCTGCACCTGGGGTTGATTCACCATCTGCTCGAGCGGGGCTATACCATCGTCGATTTCGACTACCGAGGTGGCGCGGGATACGGTCGTGACTACCGAACCGATATCTATCGCTCGATGGGGCAGAAGGACGTCGACGGTGCCTTACCCACCATCGACTATCTCGTCGATCGGCTGGGAATCGACCGTGCCCGGATCGGCGTCTACGGCGTCTCGTACGGCGGGTTTTTTACCTTGATGGCGCTATTCCGGCATCCCGGAACCTTCGCGGCCGGCATTGCCAACGCGGCCGTGAGCGACTGGGCCCACTACTCGCACGAATGGACCAGCCGGATTCTAGGCGTGCCGACCGTCGATTCGGCGGCGTACCGGCTTTCCAGTCCGATCAATCACACCTCAGGCCTCGCCGACCCGCTGCTGATCGTGCACGGCCTGGTTGACGACAACGTTCAGTTCCAGGATGCGGCACGACTGGTTCAGAAGCTGATCGAGGATCGCAAGCGCTTCGAGGTGATGATCTACCCGACCGAGCCACATACCATCCAGACCGAAGCCAGCCGTCACGACTACGTTGAACGGACGGTCGAGTTCTTCGATCGGCACCTGCGTGGCCCGAAGCGGTGATACCTGACAGTACCGTCCTGATGAGGTGAGCCGATGTTTCAGCGTGGGGAGTATCCGTTCGTGCCCCTGAGTTTCGTCCGGCGGCCGATCGAGGAGATGCGCAGTGCAGGGGAGTCGTTCTATGCCGAGTTGAACCGACGGCGGACGACGCGACATTTCTCGACCGAGCCGGTGCCTCGGGATCTGATCGAGACCGCCATCCGCGCCGGCGGCACCGCACCAAGCGGAGCGCACCAGCAGCCTTGGACCTTTGTGGCTGTCGCTGATCCGGCCACCAAGGCTGCGATCAGAGCGGCCGCCGAGCGGGAGGAGTACGATTTCTATCACGGGCGTGCTCCCGAAGAGTGGCTGGAAGCGCTGGCGCCCCTCGGGACCGATCAGCACAAGGCCCATCTGACCGATGCGCCTTGGGTCGTGGTGCTCTTCCGCCAGGCGTACGGGCATCGCCCCGACGGTAGCAAGCGGACCTACTACTACACCCAGGAGTCCTGCGGCATTGCGGCTGGTCTCTTTATCGCAGCGGTGCACCAGATGGGGCTGGTGTCCCTGACCCACACGCCGAATCCGATGGGCTTCCTCGGCGATTTGCTCGGTCGACCGCCGCACGAGAAGGCCATGCTCGTCATGCCGGTCGGCTATCCAGCGGCGGACGCACGGGTGCCTGATCTCGACCGGAAGAGTCTCGACGAAATCAGTGCCTGGGTCGAGTAGAACCGGTCTGATCGATGCTGCGGACAGATGGGGGAGACGACCGATGGGGCGGGTGACCGTGGTTGGCAGCATCAACATGGATGTCGTGACGACGGCCGCGCGGCTCCCCCGGATCGGCGAGACAGTCATCGGGTCGACGGTTCAGCTGCTTCCTGGTGGCAAAGGTGCCAACCAGGCCATCGCGGCGGCGCGGATGGGTGCGGCGACGAGCATGATTGGCAGCGTCGGAGCCGACGAGTTCGGCTCGCAGATGACGAATTTTCTGCGAGCGCAGGGGGTTGAGACTGCGCGGATTCAGGCCGACCCGACCTGCGCAACTGGCGTCGCGGTCGTGATCGTCCAGGCTGGCGGTGACAACGCGATTCTCGTGGTGCCAGGCGCGAACCAGCGCCTTGCCGCCGCAGACGTCCTCGAGGAGCTGGGCGGTCCGGGTGACGTCGTCGTGGGTCAGCTCGAAGTGCCGGAGGCTGTGGTGGCCGCTGCGTTTGCCGCTGCGAAACGCAGTGGTGTCACGACCGTGCTGAACGCCGCGCCCGCAGGACCCGTCTCGGCGGAGCTGCTTGCCGACTCGGATGTGCTCATCGTCAACGAGACCGAGCTCGCGACGCTCGCCGGTTGGGATGAACTCGCGGCTGAGGACGTCGAACCGGCAGCCCGGCAGCTGCGGCGGCGAGCCGACGCAATCATTGTGGTCACGCTGGGTGCGCGTGGCAGCCTGGTCATCGTCGATGACCGCGCTGTCGAGATCGCCGCGCGGGCCACTGCAGTCGTCGACACCACCGGAGCAGGCGACTGCTTCGTGGGCGCGCTGGCGGCCGACCTTGCCGCAGGCGCGCCTGTCGAGCGAGCAATCCTCACGGCCACGGCGGCCGCGTCCCTGTGTGTTGGCCGATCGGGTGCCGGGGTCGCGATGCCCAATCGAACCGAAGTGGACGCCCTGCTCGGTGAGGCGTCACCTCGAGAAGCCCATCGACCGAACCTTGACCCTAACGGGACGGGCGGGTAGGATTGGCACCCCTGCGGCAGGGTAGCTCAGGTGGTTAGAGCACGGCACTCATAATGCCGGGGTCGCGGGTTCGAGTCCCGCCCCTGCTATGCGATAAATAACGGTATCATAACAACTTACGCCTCCGCGTGGTGCGGGGGCGTCTTGTTGTGGTAGCTTCTCGGCGTCACCGTCGTGGGGAGGGGTCATGTGGTCATGGCTTCGTGGGGCCGTGGCGCTGCTATTGGTTGCCGGCAGTATGGATGCGCAGGAAGAGGAGTGGCCCGCCTATGGCCGAGACCCGGGTGGGACGAGATACTCGCCGCTTGGCCAGATCGACCGGGCCAACGTCGGTCGGCTGACCCGCGCCTGGGTCTATCGCACCGGCGAAACCCGCCCGGAGTTCGCAACGGCCAGGCGCACGGCGTTCGAAGCGACCCCGCTGATGGTTGATGGAACTCTCTATCTCGGAACGCCATTGGGGCGAGTGATTGCTCTCGATGCGGAAACCGGCGCCGAACGATGGGTTTACGACCCTCAGATTCGGCGCGACGTTCGCTACGGTGATTTTGCCAATCGCGGTGTAGCGACGTGGGTGGATTCGTCGATGTCGCCTGAACGCCATTGTCGCCGGCGGATCTTCATCGCCAATGCCGAAAGCAATCTTGTCGCGCTCGACGCTCGCGTCGGGACGCCGTGCCAGGACTTTGGCCGATCGGGCCGGGTCGATTTGCGTTTGGGGCTCCGAATTCCACCGTTTGAGCCGGCCGCCTACTCCATGACCTCGCCGCCGACCGTGGTTAATGACATCGTGGTTGTTGGATCATCAATATCCGACAACACGGTGCCGCGACCCGCGAGCGGCGAAGTCAGAGGATTCGACGTTCGGACCGGCGAACTGCGCTGGAGTTGGGATCCGATTCCCCAAGATTCGGCGGACCCGGCCTTTGGCCAATGGGTCGGGCGCTATGCGCACAAGACAGGGGGTGCCAACGCCTGGTCGATCATCACGGCCGACCCGAGTCGCGACCTGGTCTTCATCCCCACCGGAAGCGCGGCGCCAGACTACTATGGTGTCTTTCGCCAGGGCGACAACCGGTATGCAAACTCTGTGGTCGCGCTGCGAGCTTCCACCGGTCAGCTGGTTTGGGCGTTTCAGACGGTGCATCACGACCTCTGGGATTACGACAATGCCGCTCCACCGACGCTCGCGACGGTTCGATACGCGGGTCGATCGCGTGATGCGGTGCTGCAGGCAACCAAAAGCGGGATGCTGTTCGTTCTCGACCGAGAGACGGGCGAGCCGATCATGCCGATCGAGGAGCGACCGGTGCCGTCGAGCGATGTGCCCGGAGAAATCGCCGCAGCAACCCAACCTTTTTCAGTAGTGACGCCTCCGCTCAGTCCGCATCGATTGCAGCCAGAGGACGTCTGGGGCCCAACGCCCGACGATCGCTCGGCATGTCGAGCAGCCCTCGAAGGACTGCGCAACGAGGGTGTATTCACTCCCCCCAGTCCCCGCGGCACCCTGATGCTGCCGTCCAATATCGGGGGAGCGCACTGGGGCGGCGTGGCGGTCGATCCGACTCGCCAGCTGGCGATCGTGCCGGTCAATCGGATTGCCGCGATTGTGCAGCTGCTGCCGCGGGAGGGCTTCGATCGTGCGACTCAGACGGCGACCGACCGGATGTTGGGTCACGAGTATGAGTACAACGCCATGCGTGAAACCCCGTATCTGATGCGGCGCCGGCTGTTTCTGGGTCCCTCCGGGCTGCCGTGCACCCCACCGCCGTTTGGTAGTCTGGTGGCGGTCGATCTCGTGAGCGGGAAGATCCGTTGGGAATCTCCGCTCGGTGCGCTTGGCGATCCGCCGAATCCGGCGCTCGGCGCGCCCAATCTCGGCGGACCGATCGTGACGGCGGGGGGAATAGTTTTCATCGCTGCAGCGATCGACCGTTCGCTCCGCGCCGTCGACACCGAGACCGGGCGCGAGCTCTGGAGAGGTGCTCTGCCAGCGAGCGGGCGAGCGACTCCCATGACGTACCGCAGCACCTCGGGAAGACAGTTCGTGGTGATTGCCGTCGGCGGCGGCGATCTTTTCGGCGCCGGTGACTACGTCATTGCCTTTCACCTGGGTAACTAGCTCCGCATGCGTGCGGGGCTTCGGCAGGCGCTGGTACTGTTCGGTCTGGTGGTCGTCGGCGCCCCGGAGGCTGCTGCCCAGCCCTCCGATCGGGTAGTCGTCAGCGGGACCGTCGTCGACTCGCTCTCGGCAGGGCCGGTCCGTCTTGCGGCCGTCCGGGTAGTCGAATCCGGCCGATCGCAGCTGACGACGGATGAAGGTAGGTTCCGACTCGAACTGGCTCCCGGGCGCTGGACCCTGGACGTCCGCCGAGTCGGCTATCTCCCGGTCGCGGTGCCGTTGGTGCTGGCTGCGGACTCGGTGCAGCTGGTGGTACACCTCGTCCGGCGGCCGCTGGAGCTCGAGGAACTGACCGTGACGGCGGAAGACGATCCGGCCGAGCGCATCATTCGCCGCGCCATCGCCGCGAAGCGCGACGCGCTGGACGGCCTCCGCGATTACGAGCATCAGGCATTCGTTCGTCTGCTGATTCGCGACCTCACCAAGTCGGCCGACTCGGCTGAGTCCATCCTGGCTATCACGGAGTCCAGGGTCGATGCCAGCTGGAAGCATCCCGGTCGTTACCAGGAGCGGATCATTGCGCGGCGCCAGTCCGGCAATATCCCGGCGGACAACAACGTCGTGACCATCGGTGAGTTGCTCAATTTCAGTCGGGATCGGATCGAACTGGGGCCCCATCAGCTGCCGTCGCCGATTGCCGATGACGCCCTCCGTCACTATCGCTTCCGCATTCTGGACACCCTGAGGCTCGACCGCGGCTTGACGTATCGCCTGGCGCTCGAACCGCGCTCGGAGGCGGCGCCGGCCTTCGTTGGCGTGATCGATGTCCTGGACTCGACCTACCGGGTCCTCACCATCGACGTCGGTCTCAATCCAGCTGCGCAGCTTTCACCCCTTGTCAACGTTCGCTATCGTCAGCTCCTGACCGAAGGACAGGGCGGGCTCTGGTGGCCCCAGCAGATTCGCTTATCCGCCGAGCTCGCCTTCAAGGTTCCATTGCCCGGCGTGCCCAGGCGACTGGGGTTGGAGCATATCGCAACGCTGGGACCTTTCGATGTCGATCGCGGGGTTGCGCGCGACTTTCACTATCGGATCGTGGTGGCGCCTGATGCGGATCGGGCGGACTCGGCGCGATGGCGCGAGGTTGCCGGTCCGCCGCTTACGCCGGTGGAGGCGCGGGCCTGGGTGCGTATCGATTCGATCGCCGACCGGCGTCGCGGCCCGATCCGACAACTCTTGCGGCTGGTCCTCGATGGTGTCGTCGATGCGCGTGGCGCAGACTTCTTCCACTTCAATCGAGTCGACGGAGCCTACCTGGGTGCCAGCGTGCTCGAGCCCCTTGGTAACGACCTTCGGCTTGCCGCAAAACTGGGCTATGGTACCAGCAGCGACCGGGCGCAGTACCGCGTTGGAACCGACTTCCGAATTCTCCCCTCGCGCGACCTCTGGCTCGGCTGGCGTCTTCACGACGAAACCATGACACGGCCGACCTTGCCGTCGCAGGGTCGGGACGCCACGCTCAAGGCGCTGGTGGCCCGCGATCCCTTCGACTACTACCGCGAGCGCGGGCTCGTCCTTTCGGCCGACGCCAGGTTGATCGGCCAAGTGCGCGTTGGCGCCGACTATCGCGATGCGCGCCAGACCAGCCTGCCGCTCTCGTCCGATTATACCCTTCGACGCGGCGAGCGGGTGGTTCGGGTCAATCCCGCGATCGAGGAAGGTCGGCTGCGATCGATCACCGGTCGCCTGAGTTTCGATACCCGACCGGTAATGCGTGGCAAGGGCGGGGACGTTCTCCTGCCGATGTACGCCTGGAGTCGGATCCAGGTCAGCGCGGAGGTTTCAGATCCCGATTGGATTGCCTCCGACTTTGCCTACCGTCGTTACCAGGTCGACGCGGTGCATCGGCGGCGTGTCGGAACGATCGGAACGCTGACGCTTCGCGGGGTGGCAGGGTGGAGCAATGGAACGCTGCCTCCGCAGCGGCAGTTCGGCGTCGACCATGGCACCGACCTGTTCGGCCTCGAGCGAATCGGGTTCAACAACCTGGGAGACACCCTGTTTGCCGGAAACCGGATCTGGGCGGTGACGGCGATTCATGAATTCGGACGCCTGCCGCTTGCCGCGAGCGGCATTCCGGTCGTTCGTGACCTGCCGGTTCGGGTCAGCGTCCATGGGGGAGCGTTTCAGACCCACTGGCGTCACCGCTCCGGCGCTAGACCGCCTGGTGCGCAGGATGCGACCGATCGGGTGTTCGGCGAAGTTGGTTTACGCTTCGATGGGCTGACACCGTTCCTGGCGCCCTTCGATCTGACCGTTGCGATTACCCGCCAGTTGTCGGCCTTTCCCACCAAGACGTGGTCGGTCGGATTCGGGTTCTTCCGGTAGCCGTATCCCGCTGCCACCGCCGCCGGCGGTGATTGCGTCACGCGCCTGATCCCGTATCATTTGAAGCGTCCCTTCCACCCTTCCTGCTGGAGTCAGAACATGTCGTGGCGGATTCAGAGAGCTGTGTCCCGCTGGAGTGCGGTGTGCTGCGTCGTGCTGGGTCCGCTCGCGGCCTCGAGTGACCCCGCGGCGGCGCAACGAGGGACGTCAGAGGACGGCGGGTCCCTCCGCGCCCGGATCAGCACCACTGCCTATGGGGTGCCCCACGTCGAGGCGACCAGCCTCGCTGGGGCGGGCTTCGGTCACGGCTACGCCCTCGCCGCAACGGACATCTGCACGATTGCCGATCGTTGGGTGACGGTACGCGCAGAGCGGTCCCGCTTCTTCGGTGTCGAGGGTAAGCGCGACGGCCGGCAGACCGTGACGAATCTCCAGAGCGACTTCTACTGGCAGTGGCTGATCGATCGTGACGTGGTCGGTGCGGAGCTGCGGCAGGCTCCGCCGGCAGGCCCGATTCCAGAGGTTCGCGAGATGGTTCGCGGTTACGTCGCTGGCTACAACCACTATCTCGAACAGGTGGGGGTCGGCAACCTGCCTGATGCCCGGTGCCGCGGTCAGGCCTGGGTTCGTCCGATCACGGAGCGAGATGTCTATCTCCGGGCGCTGCACACGGCGATCATGCTCAACTCCTCCTGGATCGGCCCGACAGTCGACGCCGTTCGGCCGGGACAAGCGGCCTCGGGCCCTCGCTCTCCCTCACCGGGCCCAGAGGCGGAGCCGAGGCTTACCATGAGCAACGTGATTGCGCTGGGCCGCGATGGTACCGACAACGGGAAGGGGATGGTCTTCATCAACCCCCATTGGCGCTGGCACGAGCCGGAACGCTTCTTCGAAATCCACCTCACCGTTCCGGGTGTGCTCGACGTTTACGGCGGGACGTTCCCGGGCAATCCTTTCGTTCTGCTCGGTTTCAACCGCAACGTGGCGTGGAGTCACACGGCCAGCGTGCCGAAGCGGGAAACCGTCTATCAGCTTCGCCTCGCGCCAGGCGACCCGACCTCCTACCAGTACGAGGGCGCGACCCGACGGATCAGCCCCAGAGTTGTCTCGGTCGACGTGCTGGGCGACGACGGCAGGCTGACTCGGCACAGCCACACGTTCTGGGAAACACACTTTGGACCGGTCATTGCCAACGGCACATTCGTCTGGACGACGACGACGGCATACGCCGTTCGGACCGTATCGACCGGTTTCCGCTGGCTCAATCAGCAGTATGAGATGAACGCGGCGCGCTCGGCCGAAGGTCTCGACCTCGCCGGGCGGCGCTATATGGCCCTCGGCTGGCTCAACACGGTCGCGGCAGACGACCAGGGCCGAGTCATCTACGGTGACCGTTCTTCCGTGCCGCATGTAACGGACGCGATGCGTGCCGCTTGTACCAATGCGGAGTTGGGCAAGGACCTATGGAGTCGGCAACAGCTGATCGTCTTCGACGGTTGGCGCAAGGAATGCGAGTGGGGTACTGACCCCGATGCTCCCGTGCCGGGCATCTTCGGCCCAAAGCGCCTTCCGATGCTCGACCGGTGGGACTACGCCACCAACTCGAACGACAGTCACTGGGCCAACCATGCCAGCACGTTACTCGAGGGCTTTGACGCCATCATCGGTGATGAGCGCACGCCCCGCAGCCTGCGAACCCGGAGCGGGCTGCACAAAATCGAAGCTCGTCTCCGGGGCACCGACGGGCGCCCGGGGCAACGGTTCTCGCTGGCCGACCTCGAGACGATCACCATGGACAACCGGGTCTACTCGGCCGAGCTATGGCGCGATCCGCTGGTGACGCATTGCCGAACGCTGCCGGTCCAGAAGGGCATTCCGGAAGCCTGTGACGTGCTGGCGGCATGGGACATGACGGACGACATCGACAGTCCCGGGGCCGTGCTCTGGCGTCGCTTCATGGAGAACCTGACGCAAGCCGCGCAACCGGAGGCTGAGCTCTTCACCGTGCCGTTCGACCCGAAGGATCCGATGGCGACGCCGCGGGGGCTCAATGCAGCCAACCCGAGGATCACCCGAGCTCTCACCGCTGCCATCGGCAATCTTCGAGACACGGGCATCCCTCTCGCGGCCAGGCTACGCGACTACCAGATCGAAGAGCGAGCCGGTCAGCGGATCCCGATTCCCGGTGGCCCGGCTCAGACGGGACAGTACAACCTCGTCCTGAACGGGTCGGGATGGGTGCCGGGGAAGGGCTGGAACACCATCGTGCACGCCACCAGCTACGTGGCGTGGGTACAGTTCACGGATCGGGGTCCGGTTGGGCGGTCGCTCCTCGCGTCCTCGCAGTCGAACAACCCCGACTCGCGCCACCACGCGGACCAGACGCTGCTCTTTTCCCGCAAGGAATCGAAGCCGATCCTGTTCGATCGGACGGACATTGAAGCGGATCCGACACTCAAAGTCGTCGAGCTGTGCCGGACAGCGGCAGGGCGGAGCTGTCAGGGCAACTGAGCTCGCGATTGCAACGAATGCCGCCTTGCCGGGATCTGACCTGGTACGGCGGCTTTCTTGTGTGCCATTGACCTAAATCGCTTAGGCTAAGAGATTGAGGTAACGTCCTCGGGAGCACCCATGGCTGGTTCCGTTGAATTGATGCAGGGCACCCTCGATTTCCTGATTCTGAAGGCTCTGACCTGGGGCCCGCGCCACGGGTTCGAGGTCTCTCGCTGGATTCGGGACACCACCGACCAGGCCCTCACGATCGAGCAAGGTGCGCTGTACCCGGCTCTCCACCGGATGGAACAGCGCGGATGGCTGGACGCCGAGTGGGCCGTGACCGAGCACCGCCGTCGGGCCAAGTACTATCGCCTGACCCGGCTCGGTCGAAAGCAGCTCCAGGCTCAGGACGCCGATTGGCGCCGTTACGTGGCGGCGGTGGGGAAGATCCTCGCAGCTGCCAAAGTTTGAGGAGGCATCATGGCTGGTTTGCGTTCCCTGTTTCGCCTGGCGACCGGCAGGAGTCGAGTCGAGGCGGATGTCGAGGCTGAGCTCGAGCTGCACCGCGCCATGGCGGAGGAGGAGCTGATGCGCCAGGGTCTGACGCCCGACCAGGCGGCTCGTCGGGCGGCGGCAGAGTTGGGCGATCGTCGCCGGCTGGCCCGGCAGGTGGCTGCCATCGATCACCGCGGCGAGCGTCGCGCCCGGTTGCGGGAATGGGCGGGTCGGTGGGGGCGCGACACCCGGCTCGCTCTGCGCGGCTTTCGGCACGACCCCTGGTTCACAGCGGTCGGCCTCGTCGTTGTGGCTCTCGGTGTTGGTGCCAACGTGGCCGTGTTTGGGATCCTGAACGCGGCTTTCTTTCACCCGTTGCCGTACCGGGACGTCGACCGAATCGTCACCGTGGTCGAGACCAGGCAGGGAAGCCCGATGCAGGTCGCGGGCGCCAACCTCAGGGATTGGCAGCGCGAGGCGCCTGATTTTACCCAGCTGGCGGGCTACCAGGTGTGGGGACGAGTGCTGACCGGTCATGGTACGCCCGAAACGATGCTGGTGGCGGTCGCGTCGCAAGAGCTGAGCGCGGTTCTGGGCATCGATCCGATGCTCGGTCGCTGGTTCACGACGGAGGAAGCGGTCGAGGGGGGTGCCCCTGCCGTGGTGCTGTCCGAGCGCCTCTGGCGGCGCCGGTTCGGGGCCGACCCGGATGTGATCGGGACCGTGGTCCGGATCGACGGAACGAGCGCGACCGTCGTGGGCGTCATGCCTGGCCGGATGGATTTTCCGGTCGGTGCGCAGGCGTGGGTGCCGATCGAGCCGATGCTCGCGATGGACCTGAGCCGGACTGGCCACAACTGGCGTGTGCTCGGCCGCCTGCGTCCGGGCGTCACGATCGAGGCGGCAACCCAGTCCCTCTCGGCCCTCACGCGGTCGATCGTCAGCGGCGAACCGGCCAGCCCGTTTCTCGCGGACGGCGCCCGGGCCGAGCCGATCCGAAATGCGCTGCTCGGTCAATCGCCTCGCGTCCTGCAGCTGCTGCAGGGTGCCGTTGGCCTTCTGCTGGTGGTGGCCGTGCTGAACCTGACCGCGCTGCTGCTGGCTCGCGCTGCCAAACGCCGCAACGAGCTCGTCATGATTCGCACCATGGGGGCCACGCCTCATGATCTGATCCGCAGGTTTGTAGTCGAAAGCCTGGTGCTGACGGTGGTGGGGGCGGCGATAGGTCTGCTCGTCTGGCTTGCCGTCAGGCCGATCCTCCTCGGTTCCGTCGCGAGTCTGCTGCCCTTCGTCCGCACGGTCCCGGTCGACCTCACCTTCCTCGTGTTCGTGGTGGCCTTGATCGTCGGCGTAGGTATCCTCGCCGGCGTGCTGCCCGCGCTCTGGGCGGCTCGCGCGGTCGAGCGCGGCACGGCAGAGCGAGGCAGCAGCCGGATCGTGGGTCCCAACCGCGCGTTGCAAGGCCTGCTCGGCGTCGAAGTGGCGGTGACCTTCGTGCTGCTGGTCGGCGCCGGGTTGCTGAGCAGCAGTCTCTCGCGGATGCTCGATCAGTCGCTCGGGTTCGAGATGACGGACCGACTGGTGATTCCGTTGCCGCTTCCTTCGGATGCAGGATCGCCCTACGCCGAGCTCGACCGTCGGGAGCAGCTGTTCGAGGCGATCCGCCAGGAGCTTGCCGCGATACCGGGAGTCACCACCGTAGCGCTTGCCACGGCCGTCCCGATGGGGAGCGGATCATCGAACGGCACGGTCGAGATTCAGGGCCATCCCTCCGCCCTGAACGGATCGGGCGCGGTCGCCGACTACCGGATTGCCGGTCCAGGTCTTTTTGGCGCGCTGGGAGTACCCTTGGCAGGCGGGCGGGAATTCGCTGTTGAGGACCGCAAAGCAGGGGCTCCCGTCGCCATCGTGAACGAGGCGTTCGTTGCCGCCTACCTCACGCCGGGCGATCCGATCGGTCGGCAGGTCAGGATGCCGGGGATGGACCAGTCGCTTGGCGAAGGCTGGGCCTCCATTGTCGGGGTCGTGGGGAACGTGCGTCACGACGGGCCGGGCGCTTCGGCCGCTGCTGCGGTCTACTTTCCCCTGGCGCAGCGACCGCAGTATCGACTGGTGAGCGCCGTGGTCCAGATCCGCGGCGCCCCCGCACCGATCCTCAACGCCGCGCGCGATCTGCTGGCGCGGCTCGAGCCTGACCTGCCCTTCAGCGGCGTGCCTTACTCGGCGCTCCTGAGTGACGCCCTGTCGCCCGCCCGGCTCCGCGCGATTGGCCTCAGCGCCTTTGCGGTTGCTGCCCTGGTCCTGGCCTCGGTCGGGTTGTTTGGCGTCGTGGGCTTCATTGTGCTCGGCCGCACCCGCGATATCGGGGTTCGCCTGGCGCTTGGCGCGTCTCGGATTCGCGTCGCCGGGGGAGCGTTTGGCCACGCGTTGACTCCGGTGGCCGCCGGGCTGGCGATTGGTGCGCTTCTGGTGCCGCTGCTTGGCGGAGCGGTTCGCGGGTTTCTGTTCGAAGTCGGGGTTGCCGACCCGTTGAGCATGATGGGAGCTGCCGCGGCGGTGCTGCTCGCTGCGGTGGTCGCCTGTCTGGGCCCGATTCGTCGCGCGCTGGCTGTCGACCCCGCCAGCGTGCTCCGCTCGGGAGACGCTCGCTGACGGCGCCCGGCTACCGGACCCCGTTGAGGCTCTGGAGCAGTCCGTACACCGCAATGCCGCCCACGATCGCGATCCCGGCCAGGAGCGTCTTGCCGATGTGCTTGTACCGGGTCGCGACGCCGGTGATCTCACTGACGGGCACGGTGACCCGCTGGATTGCGAGGTCTGTCGGAAACCCGGTCAGCGTGTCGTTCTGAATTCGTGGACTGAACACCACGATGCCGGACGAGTCTGCCGTACTGACCCGGACCGCATCAGGATTTCGGGCCACGACCTCGGTGACCGGCGCGTTCTGTGCGCGCCAGCCCGCGCATCCGCTCAGCATAGCGACGATCAGGAGGCTGGCCGTCGTGCGTTGCATGATTGCTCTCATGATGACACCTGGGGTGAGGCAGCCTGCCGGATACGGCTGGCAGCGGCCGGGGCAAAAGCCAATTCGAACGGCGAGCGCTGGGCAATCGTCTCCCACCATCGGATCGCCTCATCGACGCGCCCGACCTGCTCGAGCAGCTCGGCGCGCAGAAAACGCTGATAGGTTCCCGCAAAGAACGGTGAGCCGACGGCGTACTGGAACCAGACATCCGTTTTGAGGCGTTCCAGTGCGGCCAGCGCGTCGCCGGGCCGGCCTTCGAGACGCCACGCCAGGGCATCGAGCGTTCGCCCCAACTGTTCCGTCATGGCCTCGGCGCCGGCCGGCACCGCCAGCTCGGAGAGCGTCTCTGCCGCGAGGCGCACGGCCGCGGCGTCCTTGCGACGCGCAGCAAGCAGGCCAAGAAGATAGCTGCGCAGATGCGGATGCAGCCCGTCGTGAAACACGAATGGCGGCGCAATGCTTGCTGGCAGACCGTCCGCGTTCCAGGACTGCAGCTCGGCTTCGAGCTGGTCGCGAGCCTCTTTCCCCGTATCCGCAAACGGCAGAGCCGCAAAGTAGGCCCGCAGTTCCAAACCCCAGACCGGTTCGAGCCTGCTCGCCGTCGCCAGGCGGGCTGTCACGGCGTCGTCGCGGCCCAGCGCGAGCTCGAGATGGGCCAGGATGATGTTGCCCAGCGCGGCAAAATCGTTCGACCGGGCCGCAGGCAGCACCGCGGCGGCCAGGCGCTCGGCACCCGCCAGGTCGCGAACATAAAGCGTGATATCGGTAAACGCCCTCGCAATCACGAGTCCCGATGCTCGTGCAACGGCCTCGACCACGGCCTGCTGCTCCGCAGGCGATCCGAGGGCAAAGGCCCGGAGCACATCGAGCCCCAAGGCCTGATCGGCGGTGGGGCTCAACTCGAGGGCGCGGTCGACCAGTCGCGCGAGGTCCTCGCGCCGGCCTTCGAGAGCGGCAAGGCGAGCCAGCTGGGTCAGGGCGCCGATGTGCGCGCTGTCGATTCGGAGCGCACGTTCCAGCGGTTCCCGCGCTTCGACAATCGAGCGGCCTCGGTATGGATTGGCGTGGAGCAGCAGATCGCCGAGCAGGTACCAGGGCTCGACGTGCTCGGGAAACGCCATGGTAAGGCTGACATACCGACGCTCAGCCTCGCCGGTGTGACCATGGAGCCAGGCGTGCTGGGCCTCGAGCAGCAGGCGGTCGTGATCCGACAGGCGATCGCGGTGCCGATAGGCGTCGGCAGAGGCCTGCCGCGCCGGGCCGATCAGCGCATTCGCGGCAAGAGAAGAGGCCAATCGATAGTAGGCCAGCGCAAACGAGGGATCTTCCCCCGTGGAACGACGGAACAGGTCGAGCGCCTGGAGGTGTCGCCCTAGCCGGAACTCGTGTTCGCCCTGCAGGTAGGCGCGCAACGCCGGAAGCGAACTGGTCGTCAGGGCAGCGAGCCGGCTCAACCGACCGGCGGCGGACTGGTCGAAGTCGGCCACCAGACGACGGATCAGCTCGTCGACGAGATCGAAGAGCCCGCTTTCGGTTTCGGTGCGGCCCTCGACCCGGGCGCGCAGGGTTCGATCCGCCTGGTGCAGCCCGACGCTGGCTTCCAGGCGCCCACCGCTCTCCACGATGGTGCCGATGACGAACAAGCCGGCGCTCAGCTGCTCGGCGATCCGCGCTCCGGTGGCGAGGTCGGCTCCGGTCGACGCCGTGGGGCCGGCCAGTTGGAGCACGGTGCGGGGGTCGGTGGTCCGGAGGGCGCCGGTGCCATCGAGTTTGGTACTGAGCAGGTCGACCATGCCCTCGGCGAGATAGGCGAACCCGGGGTCCCCGCGGACCACGAAGGGGCAGACGGCCACCAGCCATTCGTCGCGAGCGGTTGCGACAACGGCGACCGGTCCGGCATTGCGGATCCGGTCGGCAGCGGTCGTCAGCTTCGTATGCGGTGCCGTACCGAGTTCGGTCTGAATCCGTTCGGCAGCCTGGGAATAGAGGCGGAGGGCGAGGCTCCGTTCGCCCCGGCGCTCCAGTTCCAGCAGGTAGGCAAGGATGGCGTCCTCGTCCTGGGGGGCAAGTTCGATGGCCCGTTGAGCCCACCGGGCCGCCGCCGACAGATCGGGCAGGGCGGCCCGAGCCAGCTGCCAGGAGGCCAACGCCGCATCATACCGTCGGCGGATCCGCTCTCGGTCGAGCCACGCTTCGGCCTCTGGTGCACCCTGCACGTAGAAGCCGTCGAGAAAGTCTCCCCGGTAGGTCTCCAGCGCGCGCTCCAACTGGTTCTCGTCGACCGCCAGGTCGAAGGCGTTGGCATCGCACCAGATCCGGTCGGCAGCAACCCCGACTTCCTCGTCACCTCGGCTGACGATCAGGTCGGGGCCGCCGGCCTGACGGAGAAAGTAGAGGGCCCGACGCAGGGCGGCCCGGGCGTGGTCCTGGTCGAGCTCGGGCCAGAACAGGGCCAGAAGCGAATCGCGACGGATCAGTTTGCCGGGCTTGGCTGACGCCAGATAGACCAGCAGGGCCAGCCGCTTGGGCTGCTGCAGGACGGCGCGAAGCTCGGCCCCGTCCGAAGAACGAAGGTCGACCGCACCCAGGGTGCGAAGCTCGATCATGCCGGCAACAATGCCACGAAACGAGGAGCGATAGCAGTCACGACGGGGTGATGAGGGGGGTCGGTTGTCTGGAACGTAGACATTCACCAAGGACTTCGCAAATGACCTCCATCCCCCTGCCGTTTGAGTTGCCGACGCTGGCGCGCGGTGGCTCCCGCCCGGAGCGGCCTCGCATCGTGCTATATGCCTGGTGGGCGCCGATCGAGTCAGAGACCGAGACGCTGCTGTCGGGACGCCAGAATGAGGTCCGGGCTGCGAAGGATTGCGCGGATAGCCGCTCGGGAAGCCCGGCCTAGCTCGTCGACTGCAACCGCTGTCCTGGTAACGGGGCGGCGCAAAACGTGCGACCACTCCGACGGGTCTGGATCCCAACTGTCGGAATCGAGTCTCCTCGCTGAGCGCGATTCCGGTCTGACATTGTTCGTGAGCCGGAGTGGTCGATGGTTCGGTCATCCCCTGTTCGTCACGCCGTCCTCCTCGTCACCCTGACGGGTGCCTGTGTAACCGAACGCGAGCACATGGAACCACCGCCCGGCTCACCCGCGGGTGCCCTCCGGTGGTCCGACGCGTCGATCTGGCCCGGCAACCGGGTCCCGGTGCTCGGCGAGTCGGTGACGATTCCCGCCGACCGGGTGGTGGTGCTCGACGTTTCTCCCCCTGCGCTGCGCAGCCTGACGATCGACGGCCAGCTGCACTTCGACGGCCAGGATCTCAATCTGACGGCGGACTGGATCGTCGTGCGCGGCGGGCTCAGAATCGGCACCGCGGATGCGCCCTACACCCATCGGGCTGCCATCACGTTGACCGGCTCCGATACCGAGGACGTGCAGGGTATGGGCGGTCGTGTGCTCGCGGTGCTGAGCGGAACCCTAGATCTGCATGGGGAGCTGCGGACGACCTGGACCAAACTGAGTGCTACGGCGGAACCGGGCGTAACGCAGCTGCAGTTGGCCGGTACCTTCGACTGGCGGGCCGGCGACCGGATCGTTCTGGCATCGACCGATTTCGATCCCTTCCAGGCGGAAGAGGTTGTCATCACCGCTGTGCAGGGCAACACCGTGACGTTCCAGCCTGCCCTTCGATACCGTCATTGGGGGGTGGTCCAGCAGATCGAGGGCCGGTCGGTCGATCAGCGCGGCGAGGTCGGGCTGCTCAGCCGCAACATCGTCATTCAGGGAGACTCGACCAGTCTGGCAACCGGGTCGGGGGGACAGGTCGTCGTCAATGCCGGCGCCCAGGCCAGGGTCCAGGGCGTTGAGTTCACCCGGATGGGTCAGAGGGGCAAGCTCGCCCGTTACCCGATGCACTGGCACATGGCAGGCTCGGTCGACGGACAGTACTTCCGGAACAACAGCGTCTGGAAGACCTTCAATCGCTGCCTCACGATTCATGGCACGCAGGATCTGAAGGTTTCCCGCAATATCTGCTACGACAACCTGGGCCACGCCTTCTTTCTGGAAGACGGCGCCGAGACTGGCAACGTCCTGGAAGACAACCTGGGGCTCGTGACGCGCCGGCCGGAGCCGGCCGACCGGGTGCTGCCGTCCGACAACGACCCGGCGACGTTCTGGATCACCAACCCTGACAACGTATTCCGTAGAAACGTCGCGGCGGGGTCCCGTGGCTTCGGCTTTTGGTTCGCGTTGCCGGTTTCACCAACTGGGCTCTCGTCCGGTCATCCGGCCTTGCCGCGGCAGACCCCGCTCGGCGAATTCTCGGACAATGTGGCGCACTCGAACCGTAACACGGGTCTCAACGTCGATCACGGCCCGAGGCCAGACGGTACCGTCGAAACGGCGCATCACACCGCCCGCGAGACGCCAGGCAACACGAGCTCCGCCGTGGTCACGACCGTGTTTCGAAACTTCGTCGGCTACAAGCATACGGGCCGGGCGGTCTGGCTTCGGGGAACCGGTCACAAGCTGACCGGTGCGGTGCTGAGTGACAATCATATCGGCGCTACCTTTGCATCGAGCGAGTCCTTCCTGGAGTCGGCCCTGATCGTCGGTCGCACCGACAACTCGGCCACCGCCTTCACGGCCAACTTCCCGGTCCGGGGCTACGAGTTCTATGATGGCCGAGTCGGAGCGGAGCGAGTCACCTTCGTCAACTTCATGCCGAGCGGCTCGAACTATATGAGCGCGCTGGGCTACAATCGAGCCAATGGTTTTCCGGTCAATCCCCGCAACTTCGGTACGCAGCTGGCATTTGTGAACGCCAACCGGCTCTTCTTCGAGAATCCCCGTGACGACAAAGACGGCGACAAAGCGTCGGTCGTGCTCGATTCGGATGGCAGTCTGACCGGAGTGGCCGGTCAGACCGTCGTTTCACGCGCCAATGTCATGGTCACCCCGGGTTGCCGGCTCGATGCGAGCTGGAACGCCCACGTGTGCACCGGACCCTACGTCAACATTCGGCTCCGGTCGGCGGATCAGGCGGCCGTCGCACCGCTCGATCTGGTTCGCGACGACGGCGCTACCACGGGCTACATCGGGGTGCCGGGCCAGGCGTACCACGTCTCGGCCACGGTGCCCGCGCGTCGAAGCTATCGCGTGGTGTACCGGACGGCGCTGCCCACCAAGCCTCAGGTCTATGCCAACGGACTCGCACCGGGTGACTGGGTGCGTGTGTCGCTACCCTACCTGGGAGCTGGCATCCGGGTCTATCGGGATTACAGCACCACGACCACCATCCCGGCCGCAGCCTCGCTGGCGGAACTCGATGCCAGCAGTGGTGATCGCTACTTCTTCGATGCGACGGCCGGGTTGCTGCATCTCAAGGCGGTGGCGCGGCAGGGCCGAGACTGGGCCACGCTGTTCGTGACGCCGTAGGGACGGAGGTTACTATTCGGCACCGCTCGACCGCAGTGTCGATTCTCCGATCCCTTCTCAAAGGAAGCCCCGTATGCGGACCCTCCTTCGGACCGTTGGCGTGGCCGTTGCCCTTGGCACTGTCGCCGCGCCCGTCGTTGCTCAAGATGGCCGACTCGATCTCCTCAAAGCCGAGATCGAGCGGGTCGCGCCGATCTCAGGTGGTGTGCTCGGTGTCGGCATTCATCACATCGAAACCGGGCGTGAGATCATGGTAGGCGCCGGTGATCACTTTCCGATGGCCAGTGCGGTCAAGGTTCCTCTCGCGGTAGAGCTGCTCCATCAGGTCGATCAGGGGCGGATCCGGCTCGACAGCATGATTGCGCTCGAAGCGAGTGACATGCACCCCGGCAGCGGCACGTTG
The DNA here is from genome assembly GCA_019637315.1 of Gemmatimonadales bacterium. Taxonomy (NCBI): domain Bacteria; kingdom Pseudomonadati; phylum Gemmatimonadota; class Gemmatimonadia; order Gemmatimonadales; species Gemmatimonadales bacterium. The sequence continues at coordinate 54,284 of JAHBVU010000012.1, read as the reverse complement.
ACCCGACTCTTCGGTGCCCCGGGCGTTGCGCTCTCGATTCGCAACCTGCTCGAGCTGATGATGCTGATCAGCGACAATGCCGCTACCGACGTTCTGTTTCGGGTCGTAGGGGGCGGTGAACGGGTCAATGCCCGAATGGCCGCACTTGGTGTGCGTGGCGTGTCGGCCGACCGTCCGACACTCAATCTCATTGCCGATGCCGTTGGAATCACCGGTCTGCCCCCGGAGGGGGAGTGGAGCCGCGACCTCTTCCGAACGTTGCCTCGGCCGCAAACCGAGGAGGAACGGAAGGCGGCGGTCGACCGGTTCTATGCCGATAAGCGCGATACGGCGACGCCGGAAGGGATGACGGCGCTGCTGCGGAAGGTCTTCAAGGGTGAGGCGCTCAGTCCGGCGAGCACGGCGCTGCTGCTCGACATCATGTATCGCTGCGAAACCGGGGCCGCCCGGATCAAGGGGTTGCTGCCCCCCGACGTACGAGTCGCCCACAAGACGGGAACACTCGGGCTGGGTGTCGCGGCGGATGTCGGGATCATCGAACTGCCGAACAACGCCGGGCATGTCGTGGTCAGCGCCTTCGTCAAGCGCTCGACGCGCGATACACCGGCCCAGGAGCGCGCGATTGCGCAGGCGGCGCGCGCCGCGTACGACTTCTTTCTCTTCAATCCCGGCCGCTGACCGAGGGTGCAAACGCGACGGGGGACCCGGCCAACCGCCGGGTCCCCCGTTTCGTATCCAGGGCTGGCGGTCAGGCCGAGCGGATGTACTGGCAGCCTGCTTCCTGGGCACGAATGACGGCGAAGACACCGGACGGTTGCAGGATGACGCCCGGGTAAATCGACTCGACGACCCGAGCGCGAGCCTCGGGGCGCTCCAGCTTGTCCTCTTTGGCCACGATCGAAATCAGCGAGCCGAGCGCGAGGTCGCACGCGAGGGCGAGCCCTCCGGTCGCGAACAGGCCGTCCAGGTTCAAGCCCTTCCAGGTCGGCGGCAGGCGATCGTCTGGCAGCAGGATTGGATTGACGTTGGAGACCTTCTGGGTCGAAGCATCTTTAAGTTTGAGCTTCTTCCCAAGCTGGTAGCGATCCCAGAATGCCTGGCTCATCGCGAGCGGAATGGCTGAATGGCGGATGACGGCAACGGCCGTGAGGTCTGAGCCGTCGATGCCCAGTGTTGCCATGTACTGCATCCGCCAAATGATGGCGCGCAGCACGCCCGCGCCGCCTTCGAGTTCCGAGGCATCAAACACCGCTCGATGCGAGCCCTTGATTCGATCCGGCCAGCGCGTGTCCCAGGTCGTATTCTGGGCGGTCTGTGCCTGGACTGCGTCGGGGTCGAGGCCGCCCAGGCCGACGGTCAATGCGGCACCAGCCGCCAGGCGCTCGAGGAATTCACGGCGAGGAGTGGACATACCGGACGCTTTCCGATGAGGAGAGTGATTCAACGTGGGGAACGAAGTGTTCAGCGATCCGGTCACGTGCGCGACTGGCGAGTTCCGCGCGATCGGCCCCGACGATCGGGTGATGGTGGAAATGTACCGTGCCGGCAAAGCCGCGCAGCCGGCAGAGGTCGATCAGGTGGGGCAGGAAGGGCGCGGTTCCCCACCAGCAGATCGCCGTTCGCGCTGGCGGCGCATCCACCGCGGTCTGGTAGTAGATCGTAGCGGTGCGGACGGGCCGGGCGTCGGCGGCGGCCCACTCGAACAGCGCGGCTTTCATCGGATAGACCGTGGCGCCGTCGGAGCTGGTGCCTTCGGGAAAGGCAATCGCGCCGTCGCCCGACCGGGTGCAATGGTCCAGCGCGGCCACCGCCCGCCGCGCATCGCGGCGGCTGGCCCGATCGAGGTAAATCGTCCCAACCAGGCGCGTCAGGTAGCCCAGGAATGGCCAGGCCGCGAGTTCGCGCTTGGCGACGAAGACGGTCGTCTCGGTGGTAGCGAGCAAGAGCAGGATGTCGACGTAGCTGACATGGTTGGCCACCAGGAAGAAGGGGGGGGCGGGCGGGGGGCCGAGGACCTGAATCCGCATCCCGGCAATCCAGGCGAGGCCCCGAGCCCAAAGCCGGACGATCCGATTGCGAGCGCGCCGACGCCAGACCGCCCGCGGGCTCGCAATCGCCATCCCCACGATCAGCACCGGCAGCAGCAGCACCGTCCAGGCGGCTGCGCCAACCAGGCGGAGCAACGCCCGCCCGCCTCCAGGCTGGCGAAACCGGGCCCACAGACTGCCGGGCTCGAGGCCGAGAATTTCGTCGCGGACGTCGGTACGAATGGCTGTCACCGGGGATAGTTCGGAGGCCTGAAGAATAACAGTGGACTGGCTCTGGCGTCCCGTCGCGGAACTCGGCAGATTGCGCCGGCGTCCTGCGGCAGAGTGCTGCGGGCGACTTCCCGGTCTGTGAGGAGCGACGAAACCGATGAGAGCCTTTCTCTATTCGCTGATGGCGGCGGGGGCCTTGGCCACCCTGGCACCGGGTGCCAGCTTTGGGCAGGCTGCCCCGCCTCCGCCGCCGGCTAAGACCGGGGATGTCGAATCGGTCGATGCCATCATCAAGGCCCTCTATGACGTGATCTCGGGGCCGGCCGGCCAGGTGCGCGATTGGGATCGTTTCCGCTCGCTCTTTGCGCCGGGGGCACGTTTGATTCCGACTGGCCGCGACCAGCAGGGCAAGGGCCGAATTGCGTCGATCTGGTCGCCGGAAGAGTATGCCGCAGTCGCCGGTAAACGGCTGGAGGAGAGTGGGTTCTTCGAGCGAGAAATCGGGCGCGTCGAAGAACGGTTTGGCAACGTAGTTCACGCCTTCAGCAGCTACGACTCGAAGCGGACGCTGGAGGACCCCAAGCCGTTCTCGCGCGGTATCAACAGCATTCAAATGCTGACTGATGGGACGCGGTACTACATCGTCTCCATCTTCTGGGACAGCGAGACGGGCAGCAACCCGATTCCCGCCAAGTACCTCAATCGAGCGCCGTGAGGCTCGTTTGACGACGTTCGACCGGAGTGTGAGATGATCGGCAGGCCCCGACGATGGTTGCGCGCTGTTGTGCTCGGTAGCTGTGTTCTGGCTCTTGGCGGGGTGGCGGCGCCGGCTCCCCGCCCGCTGTGTGATGAGGATGCTTCGGTCGGGCTGCGTCCCAGCACCGATCTCTACTGCCTCGACCTGATTCCTCGTCCCGACGTGCCCGACGTCAAAGGTGTGGTCGAACTGGGCCGTCCGGACTCTCCCTATGATGTGGTGGTGACGGCGGCGGGTAATCAGCGGTACGACGCCACCGTCGTGATCGAGAACCTGCCCCCGCCGTCGTCACTTGGTCCGTACACGGCCTACGTGGCATGGGTTACGCCGCCCTCGCTCGATCCGATGCGCAAGGTGGGTGTGGTCAGGAACGGACGGACCCCGATCGGCGAGATCGATGACGACAAATTCCTGGTCTTCATCACCGCCGAAGCGTCGGGCGACGTGACCGAGCGATCCGGTCGGCTGGTGCTGCGCGGAATGTCACCGAGTATCCGGATGCAGCAGCATTCGATGATGATGCTGGCCGGCACGCCCGACTCATCCTCGATGGTGCACCACGGCCATGGCGCGCACGGCCACGGCCACGCGGTCGGGGGCGATACCGTGCCGCCGGCGCAGTGGTTCATGCCTCCCGAGAATCCGCGCCTCCCGATGATGCCGATGCCCGGCGTCGATGAACTGGTGCCTCCCGCGACACCCTACCTCCCGGGCACTGGACTGAATGCCCGCTTGCTGCCTGAAGCACGGCCGCGGGAATTGCTCAAGCTCGCCGATGGCGACACCCTGGTCATGACGGCCTCGCTGGTTCGGCGGACCATCAACGGCAGGACGCTGGTGATGTTTGCCTATAACGGGCAGTATCCCGGTCCGCTGTTGCAGGTGGCCGAGAATGCCACGGTCATGGTGCGGTTCCGCAACGCGCTCGATCAGCCGAGCGCCGTCCACTGGCATGGAATCCGGTTGGAAAACCGCAGCGATGGCGTGCCGGGTGTTACCCAGGATCCGGTGCCGGTCGGGGGCGAGTATCTCTACCGGGTTCACTTCAAAGACGCGGGGATCTACTGGTACCACTCCCATTTCCGGGAGGACATTCAGCAGGATCTGGGGCTCTACGGCAACATCCTGGTGCATCCCAAGCGCCCCGACGCGTTCGGCCCGGCGCATCGGGAAGAAACCCTGCTGCTCGATGACCTCCTGCTCGGCGATCAGGGGCTGGTGCCGTTCGGTGCGGAGCATGCGACGCATGCCCTGATGGGCCGCTTCGGCAACATCTTCCTCGTCAACGGCGAGACCAACTATCGCTTCGAGGCTCGTCCCGGCGAGATCGTTCGTTTCTACCTCACCAACGCGTCCAATACCCGCACCTTCAACTGGACCATTCCGGGCGCGACCATGAAGCTGGTCGGGGCGGATGTCGGACGGTACGAGCGGGAAAGCTGGACCGAGAGTGTGCCGATTGCGCCGGCCCAGCGATACATCGTCGATGTCCGGTTTCCGAAGGCCGGCGAGTACCCGATGATGAACCAGGTGCAGGGGATCGACCACAACATTGGGGTCTTCTTTCCCGAGCACGATACCCTGGGTGTGATCCGGGTCGCCGGCGCGCCCGCCACGCCGAGCTACGACCGGGAGTATCGCACCCTTCGGACCAATCGTGATGTCGTGACCGAGGTCGCCCCCTATCGGGCCTGGATCAACAGGGCGCCGGATCGCGAGATTCTGCTCACCTTGCGACTGGGCGAGTTGCCATTCGGGTTGCTCCAGATGCTGCGGCGCGATGTGATGTATTCGCACCCCGTGGAGTGGGCCGGCACCATGCCGATGATGGACTGGCTGCCGACGGCCAAGCAGGTCGAGTGGGTGCTTCGGGATGCCAAGACCGGCAACGAGAACATGGCGGTCGACTGGAGGTTCCGAGTCGGCGACCTGGTCAAGATCCGGATCGGCAACGACCGTACCTCGCTGCACCCGATGTCGCACCCGATCCATCTGCATGGTCAGCGTTTTCTGATCCTGACGCACAATGACGTGCCCAGCACCAATCTGGTCTGGAAGGACACGGCATTGATTCCGGTGGGCGGTACGGTCGACCTGCTGGTGGAAATGTCGAACCCCGGCCGATGGATGATGCACTGCCACATTGCCGAGCACATGGAGTCGGGGATGATGGCGGTTTTCGAGGTGAGATAACCTGTTTCGAAACGAAACCCGGGAGGGGCCCCGACCGTATGGGTGGGGTCTCTGCCGGAATTGAACGATGCTCGCTGCGGTTGCCCTCCTGTCCGTCCTCCTGGTTCAAGACACCGTTCGCGCCGGCCTTCCCGCCGACAGCTATGCCGACGCCGCAACTGCGGAGTTGGTGTCGAGGGCCCGCGCGGCCCGGGATCGCAACGAGCGACTGGTCACGTCCTACCGAGCAAGTGTGTCGCAGCGAATCGGGGTGGGGGTGCGGGCCGTCGGGCGCGATCGGATGTTGTTCCGCCAGGAACTCGCGGCCAACATCGAATGGTACCGCGACCGGCCGAGCCGGATCGAGGTCGTCGGAGCCCGGCAGGGAGTCCCGATCGCGCTGCGCGGCGACCAAGTCCCGGAGGACCTGCAGAGCGGGCTTCGGGAACTCGTCATCAATCCAGCCGAGGATGTGCTGCGCTTTGCCGGGTTAGGCGAGGACGACGAGGGGTTCATCTATCCGCTGCGCGAGGGCGGCGAGCACGACTACCGCTTTGCCATGGGCGACTCCACCGTCATCGCGCTTCCATCCGGCAAGCGAATCCGCCTGCTCGAACTCAAGGTCATACCCCGCCGCTCCGACTGGCGGCTGATGTCGGGCGCGCTCTGGTTCGATGGCGACACCCACGGCCTGGTGCGCATGATCTTTCGCCCGGCCCGCCCTTTCGAGTTTCGTCGGGACATCTCGGCCGAAGACCGTGAGGACGTGCCCCGCTGGGTCAATCCGAAGGGCGAGGTCAAGTACGTCACCCTGGAGTACGGGCTGTACGAGGAGCGCTGGTGGATGCTGCGCTACGCCGCCATCGATGCGGTCGGCACCATGGGCTCGTGGCTCAACATGCCGATTCGGATGGAGCAGGTCTACACCGACTATGAGGTCGAAGGCGGCACGCCCCCGGATCCGGCCAGTACCTTCCGGCCGGCCGGAACCCGGCGCCAGCCCGACACGACAGCTGCGGGGATCCCGATCGACTCCGCGACACGGCGCGCCCATGCCGACAGCGTGCGCCGCGTCGTGCGGGAGTGCATCGATGAGGCCCGCGACGATCGCTCGATGCGATCCGAAGAGGGACGCCGGGCGTATCGGCAGAAGGTGGCCGACTGCCGCCATCGCTTTACCGACGACTCGGTGCTGGTCGTTGCGGTGCCTGACGATACGCTCCAGCTGATCAACAGCCCTGCGCTCGGCGAGCCAATTCTCTCGATGGGCGACCTGATCAGCGACGACGAGCTGCGCGGGCTGGCCGCCTCGATCGGTCGCCTACCCGGTCCGCCTTGGGCCGCGCGGCTCGAACTGCCCTACGGAGCAACCGAGTTGCTTCGCCATGCCCGCTTCAACCGTATCGAGGCCGTGTCTCTCGGCGTCGCGGCGCGGGCGGACTTCGGCAAGCTGGCAGTCGATGGCCGCGCACGGATCGGCGTGGCCGACGGGTGGCTCAATGCCGAGGTGGGCGTCAGCACGGGATCGACGATCGGCGATCACAGCAGGATCGCCGTCTATCGCCGCCTGGCCGCCGCCAACCCCGAGACTCGGCCGTTCGGCGTCATGAACAGCCTGGCGGGCCTGTTCACGCACCGGGATGACGGTCAGTTCTTCCGCACCGAGGGGGTCGAAGCGACCCAGACGGTTGGTGCAGGCTGGCTCGAGAGCCGAGTCTATTATGAGCGGCAGCGGGTTGCCAGGGTCGAAACCGACTTCTCGATTCGCCATCTGCTCGGTTCCGAGGCCGCGTACCAGCCCAATATTGTCGCCGATCGAGCGGATCAGTTCGGTGGCAGCCTCAGGGCCCGCGGGTCGCGAGCATTGTCCCGTCAGGTCGGCGTGAGCGGAGAAGCCTTCGTCGAGGGTGCCACCGGCGACTACAAGTTCGGGCGCGGATCGGTCACGCTCCGCAGCTGGGTCACGCCGCGGGGCCCGCTTGCGTTCGGAGCCTCTCTGTCGGCGGGCACGACGGAAGGCACCTCGCCGGTGCAGAGCTGGTTCTACCTCGGCGGGCCGGTCACCCTGCGGGGCTATGACGGCGGTGTGATGGCAGGGCCATCCTTCTGGACCGGTCGGGCCGAAGTGGCCAACAGCTTTCCGGCCGTGCGCCTGTCGCTGTTCAGCGACATCGGCTGGGCGGGACAGCGCGCCGAGTTCTGGTCGGGTCGCCCGCTGCTGAGCGCGGGGGTGGGGGCGAGCTTTCTCGACGGCTTGATTCGTGCGGACCTGGCCCGTGGCCTTCGCTCGCCGACCGGGTGGCGGTTCGACCTGTACCTGGACGGTATTCTTTAGAGCCGGGTCGTTGGCACACGACCGGTGCCCCGCCGCCGCGCGGTGCCGGTTGCCCTCGGCCAGAGGTGTTCTAGGTTTCCGGGGACCCCTCCCGAGCGAGAGATCCATGATCCGCCTTTTCCTGGCTGCGTCCGCCTTTGGTGTGGCCGCGCCTCTGCTGGCCCAAAGCCGGCCCTCTCTGTCCGAGACGACTCGCGCCTTCGTATCAGTCGATGCGCCGGTGGTTGCCCTGACGCGAGTGCGCGTCGTCGACGGCACCGGTGCCCCGGCGGCAACCGATCAGACCGTCCTGATTGCCGATGGCCGCATCAGCGCGGTCGGTCCGAGCGGCTCGGTCACGATTCCGACCGGAGCCCGGGTCCTCGACCTCGCGGGGCATACGGTCATTCCGGGTCTGGTCGGGATGCACAACCATACCTTCTACACCACCTCGGCAGGTCGTCGTGCGCAGCTGTCGGTCAGCGCGCCACGCCTCTACCTCGCTTCCGGGGTAACCACGATCCGCACCACCGGCAGCATCGTGCCGTACGCGGAGATTTCGCTCAAGCGCCAGATCGAGGCGGGCGAGGTACCGGGCCCCCGGATGCATGTGAGCGGGCCGTACATCACCGGTCCCGATCAGGTGGTCGAGCGAAAGCACATCACCACGCCGGAGCAGGCCAAGCGGGTGGTCGACTACTGGGCCGATGAGGGCGCCACCTGGTTCAAGGTCTACACCGAAATCAGCCGAGAGAACCTGCGTGCGGTTGCGCAGGCGGCGCATGCTCGGGGCGTCAAAGTCACCGGGCATCTTTGCTCGGTCGGCTACAAGGAGGCCGTCGAGGCGGGCATCGATGCACTCGAGCACGGCCTGCTGGCCAACTTCGAATACGATCCGGCCAAGCAGCCTGATCGCTGCCCGGGGCGCAACGTTGCCTTGATGGGAGACTTCGACCCCCAGGGCCCGGCGGCTCAGGCGACCTTCAAGGCGCTGATCGACAAGGCGGTGCCGATGACCTCGACCCTCGCGGTCATGGAGATCTCGGTTCCCAGTCGTCCGCCGCTCGAACAACGGGTTCTTGACGCGATGAGCCCGGACGTCAAGCGCGAGTATCTGGATGCCCGCGAGCGGATTGCCAAACAACCTGGGCAGGGGCGCACCGAGGCGAGCCTCCGCAAAGCCATGGCCTACGAGGTGGCATTCGTCAACGCCGGCGGCTTGCTCGCGGCAGGGGTCGACCCGACGGGCAACGGCGGCGCGCTGCCCGGCTACGGCGATCAGCGGAACTACGAACTCCTGGTCGAAGCCGGGTTCAAGCCGGTCGATGCGATCCGGATCATGTCAGCCAACGGGGCCAAGGTTCTGGGTGTCGACGCCGAGCTCGGGACCATTGCGCGCGGCAAGGTCGCCGATCTCGTTGTGATTCGGGGCGATCCGACCGCCGATCCGACTGCCATCCGGCGGGTCGTCACCGTGTTCAAGGACGGCGTCGGCTACGACTCGGCCAAACTGATCGAGTCGGTCAACGGCCTGGTAGGCATCCGCTAACCGTGAGGCCGGTTTCTACCGATACTTGGGGTATGGGTACGCGACTGATTTTCGGGCTGGTCGCCTGCCTGGCGGGTCCCGGCCTGCTGCAGGCGCAGATCAACTATTCCCGCGACGCTGTCGAGGAGCTGCAATCGCTGTCGGTTCGTGCCGACGTGGCCGGCGCGGGCGACAACGGCCGCTCGGCGCGGCTGCTCGAAGAGGTGATTCGCCAGGAACTTCGTCGTGCCGATGTGCTGTACGAGCTCTCCGATCCACGGGCCGACGATTGCTGCGTGTTGCGGCTCGATGTGCGGCTCGCCACCGGGGCGGGGCGGGCCCGGTTCGGCGTCGGTTTTGTGATGAATCTGGAACTCGGCTACCGGGACCAGTTCGGACGGGTGCCTGCCTGGACGGTAATCTGGCAAGGCCCGTCGCGATCCAACATCGTGGAACGCGCGGAGCTCGATGAAGCGCTGCGCTTTGCGGCGCGGGAGCTGGCCGGTCAGTTCGTCGACATCTATCGGGAACGTTTCCCGCGCCGGTAGCGGCTGCGGATCTGCCAAAACAAAGGGCGGGCGGTGAGCAGGATTGGCTCGCCGCCCGCCTTTCGTGCGCTCCAAAGCTCAGTTCTTTCGCAGGTCCACGTACGACGCAATCGATCCCATATTGAGTTCGTCGGTCGACATGGCGCTTGCCTGGCCGCGCAGCGTTCCATTGCCGTGGAGCAGGCCGAGCAGCACGTCATGACGCCAGAGCTGAGCGTCGTCCGTCGGGATCGTGCCCGCAAACCGCCCCGAGAGCCGCCCGTTGTTGAACCACACGTTGTTGAGAATGGCGCGGGGCTGCGAGGCCAGCCAGACGTGGACGTCACCATCGGGCTTGATCAGCAGACGGAGTGGCACCGTTCGCTGCCAGGTGCGCAGCGTCCCGGTCCATTCGCCCACGAGATCGGAGGACGGGGTGAAGTCACGCCGCGGCGGCTGAGTTGCCTGAGCGCGCTGCGCCTTGAGCGAATCGGCGTAGCCGGGGAGCATCACGGCCGCGATTTCCTGCGCGATCAGTCCGCTCGGCCCGGCGTTGGTCAGCACGGTGATGGTGACGTTCTGATCCGGGTACATGTGGAGGACGGTCGAGACCCCGGGCATGCCGCCGGTGTGCGAGAAACGGCGGTGGCCCCGATCGCTGCTGGTGTTCCAGCCCAGACCGTAGTTGGCCGGGGCAATCGGGCGCTGCATCAGGTCGATCGTTTCCGGCTTGAGGATCTGGCGCTGGCCGGGAAGCTTGTTCTTGAGATGGAACATCCCGAAGCGCACCAGGTCGTGCGCACTCGAGTACACCGCAGATGCGCCAGCGTGGTCGAAAGCGTAGAACGGCACCGGGCGACCCCGACCGTCGTATCGCTCGGCGGCGTACTCCTCGAGGCCGGGACCGATGTCGATCGTGGTATGGGTCAGGCCGAGGGGCAGGAAGACCTCGTTGCGCATGAAATCGGCGTAGGTCTGGCCGCCCATCCGCTCCACGATGTGGTCGATGATGCCGTAGCCCAGATTCGAATACTCGTAGATCTGTCCCGGGGGAAAGACCGTACTGCCGTAGCGGCCGATTGCCTCGTCCATGGACGGGGCGCCGTAGGGCAGGTTGTTGTAGAAGAACCGATAGTGGAGCGGCAGGCCGGCCGTGTGGCTCAGCACCCGGGCCACGGTCGCTCCCGAGGCGTCGCCGGCGAGGCTGGTGATCTTGCCGACGCCCAGGTAGTCATTGGCCGGCTTGTCCAGGGCGACGATGCCGCGGTCGACCAGGACCATCAGTGCCGTTGCCGTGATTGGCTTGGAAATCGAAGCCAGGGAATACATGGTGTGCTGGGTCGCCGGAATCCGCTTTTCCCGGTTGGCCCAGCCGAACCCCTCCTCCCAGATGACCTTGCCGTCCTTGGAAACGGCCACGGCAATCGACGGGGTGCCGGTGGAGTCCAGGATCCGCTTGATCGTGGCCCGAACCGGGGCAAAACGGTCGGTTCCCTGGGCCGCTGCCCCCGGGGCAACGGCAACGACAGCAAGGAAGAGCAGGAAGAGGCGCAGGCGCATCGGAAAACCTCGGTGAATTGGCAAGGATGTACCGGAAGCTTGCCTTGAACTTAGCCTTTTGGATTCGTTATTGTATACCAACCTCAAATCCCGCCGAGATTCGCATGAAGCTCCTCGCCACGAGCCTGCTGGGCCTGTTTGCTGCTGGAGGGGCACTGAGCGCCCAGGGGAAGGGGCCCGATCCCAAGGCGGTCGACGCAATCTTTGCCCGGCATGATCATACGACCACCCCCGGCTGTGCCCTGGGGGTTTTTCAGGACGGTCGAATTGCCTACAGCCGGGGCTACGGAATGGCCGACCTGAATCACGGCGTTCCGATTACTCCTTCGACGGTGTTTTACCTCGCGTCCGTGTCCAAGCAGTTTGCGGCTTTTGCCATCGCGTTGCTGGCTGAGGAGGGCGGGATCTCCCTCGAGGATCCGGTGCGGAAGTGGGTTCCGGAGCTCCCGGCGTACACGGATCCGATCCGGGTCCGCCACCTGGTCCACCATACCAGCGGGATTCGCGACTATCTCGGTCTCTGGAGCTTGTCGGGGCGGCCTTTTACCGACGAGATCCCGCAGGAGGCGGCTATCGAGTTGATCTCCCGGCAGCGCTCGCTCGACTTTGCGCCCGGGTCCCGATACTCGTACTCGAACTCCGGCTACATCCTGATGGCCGAGATCGTCAAGCGGGCGACGGGCATGTCGCTGCGGCAGTATGCGGAGGCCAAGATGTTCGGGCCGCTCGGCATGCGGCGCACCCACTTTCATGATGACAACAGCGTGATCGTTCCCGGCAGAGCGGAGAGCTACGATCGCCGTGCGGAGGGATACCGTGCCATCCGCTCGAGTTATGCGCTGGTAGGCGACGGCGGACTCCTCTCCTCGATCGACGACCTGCTGCAGTGGGACAACAACTTCTATCAGAACCGGCTGGGCGGTGGGCAAGCGCTGATCGACCGGGTGCAGACTCCAGGCGGGCTGGACAGCGCCAAGGCCACCTATGCCTTCGGCCTGGTGCCCGGAACCTATCGCGGGCTCGCGACCGTCGCGCATGGTGGCGCGATGTTCGGCTTTCGCACCAATCTGGTCCGCTTTCCATCGGAACGGCTGACGGTGGCTGTGCTGTGCAACGATGGCTCGGCCAATCCGACGGCGCTGACGAATCAGGTCGCCGATCTCTATCTGGCTGGTAAGCTGGGACCTGCCCCTGAGGCGTCGCCGTCGGGTCCGCCCGCGCAGCCCGAGACGGTACCGATTACTGCCCGGCAGGCTGCGGCGTACGTGGGGCGTTACGTCAGCGACGAGCTCGATACCTGGACCGTGGTCGAGGCGCGAGGCGATACCGTCACCGCACGAACCCGCTGGGGTGACCCGGTGCAGTGGCGGCCGATTGGTCCGGACGCCTTCATGGTCGGCTGGGTCCGGATCGATGCTGACCGTGACCGTCGGGGGCAGGTTACGGGCTTTCGATTGAGCGCGGCTCGCACTCAGAACGTGGCCTTCGTCAAGGCCCCGCCGGCGCCTCGACGTTAGGCTGGTTGGTGCGGTCGACGCGCACCAGGAGCCAGAGCAGGGCGGCCACGCCGGCCACGCCGGCCCAGACCGCGAGCAGGGCAGTCCAGCCGAGGGCGTCTCGCATGTGGGGAACGGCCCAGATGGACACGACTCCGCCGAGGTTGCCCATCAGGTTGAGGACTCCTGCTGCGGCGCCGGGTGCGCTCCCGCCCAGCGCGGTGATGGTGACCCAGAAGGGTCCTTCGGCCGCGTTGATGGCGGCGACGGAAAGGGAGAGCGCCGCGATTGCGACGACGGGATCGCTCAGGTTGGCGCCGAGGAGCACCAGCAGCGCGGCGGTGAGGAGGCAGCCGACGGCGACGTAGCGTCGGGCTCGCCCGGTGGGATAGCGACGGCCGAGCCGGTCGGCGAGCATCCCGCCGACCGGCGCAAGCAGGAACGCGGTGAGCGGCGGAATGCTGCCCCAGACACCGCTGCCCAGCAGGCTCATGCCGCGGGCGTCGATGAGGTAGCGGAAGAACCAAAAGATGAAGACGAAAAAGACCGCGGAGTGGAGCAGGTAGGCGAGGGACAGCAGGACGACGTCGCGGTCCCGAAAGAGCGCCAGGGCATTCCGCATCTGCGTACCGAGCCTCGTCACGGCCGCAGGACGCGGGATGGCTGGGGCAAAGGCAAACCAGGCGGCGGCGCCGAGCAGTCCGATCAGGCCGCTCACCAGAAAGACGGGGCGCCAGCCGGCGGCGGCCGTGAGCGGGGCCAGGGTAAGCGGAGCAAGCGCCGAGCCGAGCAGTGCCGCTGAGATGAAGATCGCGGTGGCGGTGGTTTGATGCTGGCTGGGTACCCGCTGCCGAATGGCCATCGCGCCGACCGGATAGACGGCCGCCTGCGCAACGCCGAGCAGCGAACGTGCGGCAAACAGCAGGATCAAGGCACCTCCCGCGGCGCCGACCAGGCCCGATGCCAGGGAGGCGATGCCCATGCCGAGCATCGAGATGCCGAGAATCGGCTTGGCCCCGAAGCGGTCGCCGAGCACCCCGGCCGGAACCTGGAAGAGGGCGTAGGCGAGCTGAAACCCGAGCCCGGTAATCAGGCCCATATCCGCCATGGAGAGGCCGAGGTCGGGGACCATCAGCTCCTGGGCGACGGTGATGTTGGAGCGCAGCATGTAGCCGATCAGGCTCAAGAGCGCGAGCAGGCCGACCAGCACCCTGGTTTGCGGGACCGAAGTTGTCATGAGCGGGATTGTTGGTTTCGGGTCAGGTCGAAACACTGGCCGGTGATGCACTATAGTGAAGGCCGGATGGCGACCTGGCAATGCCGTCGCCCATGCTTCGGGAGGAGAGTGAGAATATGAGAATGCGGATTCTGACCGCGACGGCTCTTATTGCGACGGCGCTGGCGGCCCCAGGTTATGCGCAGCAGGCGCCATTTACCATTGAAGATCTGATTGCGGCGCCCTTTGCCGAGAACTTGACCTCCGGGGGCGCGACGATCGCGTGGGTGCACAACACCCGGGGGGTGCGGAACGTTTGGGTGGCGACCGGCCCGCAGTTCACCGGCCGGCAGCTGACCCGGTACACGGCCGATGACGGTCAGGCGATTGGCGAGGTGGTGGTGTCGCCGGATGGTCGAACCGTGTTCTATGTGCGCGGCGGGGCGGCGAATCGTCAGGGTGAGATTCCCAATCCGACCAGTGATCCGCGGGGTCAGGAGCAAGCCGTCTGGCGGATGGCGGTGGCGGGCGGCGAGCCGGTCCGAGTTGGGGTCGGGTCAGGGCTGGTGATGTCGCCGACGGGCGATCGGGTGGTGTATGTCTCCCGCGGCCAGGTCTGGACAGCGCAGGTCGGCGCGGCGGCGCCTGGAGCGGCGGAGCTGTTCAAGGCCCGGGGTGGGGCCGGCACGCTGCGCTTCTCGCCTGACGGGTCGAAGCTGGCGTTTACCAGCGGGCGAGGGACCCATTCTTTTGTCGGGGTCTACGATTTTGGGGCGCGCTCGCTCCGGTGGATCGAGCCGAGCTACGACCGAGACGGACACGCGGCGTGGTCGCCGGACGGGAAGCAACTCGCGTTCGTGCGGATTCCGGCGGGAATCCGGATTCCGCTCTTTGGAGCGATCCGGTCGGCGCGGCCCTGGTCGATCTGGGTCAGCGAGGTGGGGACGGGTACTGCCCGGAAGGTCTGGACCGCAGCAGAGGGCGACGGCAGCGTCTTCCGGAGTCCGACTGGTCCGGGGCTCATGTGGGGGGCCGGCGATCGTCTGGTCTTCCTGTGGGAGCGCAACGACTGGGCCCAGCTCTACTCGATTCCCGCTCGGGGTGGCGAGCCGACCCACCTGACACCCGGGGTTGGGGAAGTCGAGTATGCCACGCTCTCGCCCGATCGGCAGTCGGTCTACTACAACACCAACATCGGCAACATCGATCGGCGCGATCTCTACCGCGTCCGTGTGAGCGGGGGAGCGCCGGAGCCGGTTTGGCGCAGCGAAGCAAGCATCGAGTGGGCCCCGGAGCCGCTGGCCGATGGGCGGACCGTGGCGTTTCTGCATTCCGATGCGCGGACCCCATCGCACGCGGCAGTGCTGATCGATGGCAAGATCCGGCCGCTGGCGCCGGGATCGATTCCTGCCAGCTTCCCGTCGAGCCGCCTGGTCGAACCCCAGCAGGTGATCTACACGTCGGCCGATGGGATGCAGATCCACGCGCAGTTGTTCTTGCCGCCCGATCTCAAGCCCGGTGAGAAGCGGCCTGCGGTTGCCTTCTTTCACGGTGGCTCTCGGCGTCAGATGCTGCTCGGCTTTCATTACATGGGGTACTATGCCGGGGCCTACGCCATGAATCAGTGGCTGGCGCAGCACGGCTATGTGGTGCTGTCGGCCAACTTCCGGAGCGGCACCGGATATGGCATGAAGTTCCGTGAGGCGGACAACTTCGGCGCAACCGGAGCGACCGAGTTCAACGACGTGATGGGTGCCGGCCTCTATCTGCGAGGCCGGGCTGATGTCGACGGCAACCGGATCGGCCTCTGGGGCGGTTCGTACGGCGGCTACCTGACGGCCATGGGGCTCGCGAAGGCGTCGGACCTGTACAAGGCGGGCGTCGACATTCACGGGGTGCACGACTGGAACGAGGGCATTCACAACTTCAATCCCAGCTACAACCCGCTCGAGGATCCACGCGCCACGCAGCTGGCGTTCGATTCCTCGCCGCTCCGGTGGGTCGATACCTGGCGCTCGCCGGTCCTCATCATTCATGGTGACGACGACCGCAACGTCAAGTTCAACGAGTCGATTCGCCTGGTTGCTGCGCTTCGCGATCAGGGGATCGAGCCGGAAACGCTGGTCTTTCCGGACGATGTGCACGACTTCCTGACGTTCGACAACTGGTCCAGGATCTATCGTGCGACGCTCGACTTTTTCAATCGCCATCTCAAGCGATAGCCGTCGCACTGACGACGGAACGGAACAGGTATGAAACGAACCATTGTGGTGGGGGCGGGCGCGATCGGGTTGGCCTGCGCATATGCATTGCGTCAGCGGGGTCGCGATGTCCTTGTGATCGATAAGGGGTTGCCGGGCGAGGGCGCCTCCAAGGGGAATGCCGGCTGGATCACGCCGTCCATCTCGGCGCCGATTCCGGCACCCGGGCTGACCTGGACCTCGCTCAAGTGGATGTTGCGGAGCGACAGCCCGCTCTACATCGCTCCCACGGCGGCCCCTCGGCTGGCCCGTTGGCTGTGGCGATTCTGGCGCTACTGCAATCGCCAAGACTTTCTGCGCGGCCTCACCCTCATGGCCGAGCTCAACAGCACGACCTTGAAGGCATTTGACGCGCTCGAGGCCGACGGCGTCAAGTTCGAGCTGCATCGGCAGGGTTTGCTCTTCGTCTTCATGGGCGAGCAATACCTCCAGAACACGCTGCACGAGTTCGACTATTACCAGCGCTACGGCTACGTCGTACCGTCGCCGATTTCCGGTCGTGAGTTGCGTCAGCTCGAACCCGGGTTGTCAGAGGAGATCCATGGGGGCTTTCTCGTCAAAGAGGAGTATCACATCCGGCCGGAAACCCTGACCACCGGTTACGTGCAGCGTCTCGAGGAACTCGGCGTCGAGGTGCGGACCGGGGTCGAGGTGCGCGGTGCTGTGGTGAGCGGTGATCGGGTGACCGGCGTCGAAACCTCGGCCGGCAACATGACGGCGGATGAGGTCCTGGTTGCAGCAGGTGCCTGGTCCGGGCAGGTGCTCGAGCCGTTTGGGCGCTCGCTTCCGGTGCAGGCGGGCAAGGGCTACAGCATTACCGTCAACGGTGGCGCCGCACCGCAGCTGACGCGTCCGCTTTACCTGGGTGAGGCCCGAATCGGGGTGACGCCCTTCGATGGTGACGCCGTGCGGTTTGCCGGCACGATGGAGCTCTCCGGCATCAACACCTATTTCGATGCGCGCCGGGTTCGGGGCATTCGCAAAGGTATCGATCGCTATCTCTCGGCCAAGATCGATCCGGGGATCGGGACGGAATGGGTCGGGATGCGGCCGCTGACTCCTGACGGATTGCCGATGCTCGGGCTGGTTCCGGGCTTCCGGAACGTCTACCTCGCCACCGGACATGCCATGCTGGGCATTACGCTGGCACCGGTGACCGGTAATGTCATGGCCGACGCCATGACCGGGAATTCGGCGCCTGATTCGCTGGCACCCTTCGATCCGGGGCGCTTCAATTGGTGAGCAAGCCGGATTGGTCGCTTCAGGCTGTCGCCGAGCCTTCCAGCCTTTTCTGCCAGTAGCGGGCAATGCCGTGATAACTGGCCCGGAAGTCGGCAAACGACGAGAACCCGGCAATTGCCTCTGACGAGGCCTTCCCTTCGAGGCCGGCCAGGATGGCGTGATGAAACTGGTCGGCTCGGGCCTGGTCCGTCAGGTCCTGGGACAGCAGCTCTCGCGCGAGTGTGGCCCAGTGCACCAGGCCGCGGCGCAGATCCGCCAGGTGGGCAGGGACGTCGTTGCTGAAGCCGTAATGGGTGCAGAAGAGCCGTTTTGGTGCCCAGCTGGCGATCGTGTCGAGGCTGGCCAGCCACGCTTCCAGGTCGAAATCCGGCGGCGGCGTCACGGGAAGGGTGACAGGCAGCGCCGGGACCCGCAGGCCACCGGTATCGCCGACGTAGGCGGTGCCTGTGGCTGCCTCGTAGTAGCTGACATGGTGCGACGCGTGGCCCGGCGTGGCGGCGACGGTGAATTCGCGGTCGCCGAGCCGAACGGTTTCGCCGCCGGTCAGGGGCCGGAGGTTGGCTGACGGCATGGGCAGGAAGCGACCCCAGAGGCTGTCCATCCGGTCGCCGTAGATGCGGGTGGCACTCGCGACCAGCTTGGCGGGGTCGGCCAGGTGGCGGGCGCCCCGTTCGTGGACGTACACCGTCAGGTTTGGGTTGCGCTCGACCAGCAGACCGGTGGCGCCGGCATGATCGAAGTGGATGTGCGAGAGCAGAATTGCGTGAAGGGCCTCGACTCGGGTACCGGCCGCGGCAAGTCCGGCTTCGAGCGTGTCGAGGGTCGAGCCCGGCCCAGTATCGAGCAAGACCGGGCCGGCTGCGGTCAGCAGTAATTCGACGGCGACGTACTGCTGCCGGTCCTGGTGCCGCACATCGATGGTCGTATCATGAAATGACATTCTGACAATCTAACGGGCCGGAACGCGACCCCGGGGACACGATGGGTACACCGCACTACGACGTGGCGATCGCAGGGCTCGGGGCCATGGGCAGCATGGCGGCATGGCAGGCGAGTGCTCGGGGGCTCCGGGTCATCGGTTTCGACCGGTTTGCGCCGCCTCATGCGAATGGGTCTTCGACCGGGCTCAGCCGCATCATTCGCGAATGCTATTCCGAACAGCGGTTCTACGTTCCGATCGTGCAGCGTGCCTACGGGTTGTGGGCTGATCTCGAGCGGCTGGCCGGCCGCTCGGTGCTGACGACGACGGGCGGCCTCCTGATCGGCGATCGCAGCGGCTACATCGTCGCTGGAGCCATGGCCAGCGCGGAGCAGTTCGGCTTGCAGGCGGAGTTGCTGGAGGCTGCGCAGGTTGCGGAGCGGTTTCCGGCCTTCCATCTGCTGCAGAACCAGGTGGCGGTGTACGAACCGCGGGCCGGGTCACTGATGCCGGAGGACGCGATCGAATCGGCGCTGGCTGTTGCCCGGGGGGCTGGGGCTCTGCTGCACTACAACGAACCGGTGCTCGACTGGGAGACTGGTGAGCGGATCACGGTGACGACGACGCAGGGGCGTTACACGGCCGACCGTCTGATCCTTGCGGCGGGCGCCTGGATGGCGAAGAGTCTGCCCAAGCGTACGCTGCCGCTGGCGCCCAACCGGCAAGTGCTGTTCTGGTTCGAGCCCAAGGCGTCGAAGGCGTGGTTCGAGCTGGGCCAATGCCCGATCTTCCTCTGGGAGTGGTCACCCGGGCGCTCGATCTACGGCTTTCCGGATCAGGGTCACGGATTCAAGGTGGCCATCCATCATGAAGGGACGGCGGTCGATCCCGACACGGTCGATCGAACCGTGCACGAGGCCGACGAGCGCGCCGTTCGGGTGATCGTGGATCAGACGTTTCCGGGCCTGCTTGGACCGGCCCTGCGAAGCGGGGTTTGCCTCTATACGAACACGCCTGACGAGGACTTCATTCTCGATTTCCATCCCGATGACCGGCGCGTCGTGGTGGCCAGCCCGTGCTCCGGTCACGGGTTCAAGTTCGCGCCCGCCATCGGGGAAATTCTCGCCGATCTGATTACGCGGGGCGAGACGGCGGCCGACATCAGCCACTTCCGGATCGATCGGTCGTTCAGTCGGAGCTCCGGAAGCTAGAAGACGCTCTCGCGCGCCGGTATATTCCGCGGCCATGGCTGCCCCTCGTTACTTCCCTCAAGGTTTGGCATGAGCGACGTTCTTTCCCTTACGAAGCGGATGGTGCAGGTCGATTCGCGACTGCCGGTCGAAGGACCCCTTGCGCAGCTGGTGGCTGACGAGATCCGAGGCATCGGGTTGGAGCCGGTCTGGCAGGAAGTCGCTCCAGGGCGGCCCAACGTCTACGTCCTCGTCAAAGCCGGACCGAAGTCCGGGCTGGTGACCTTCACGGGTCACCTCGATACGGTCGATGCAGCTGAAGGGTGGGAAACGGACCCGCTGGATCCGGTGGAGCGCGACGGCAGGCTCTACGGGCTGGGTGCGCTCGACATGAAGTCGGGTGTGGCGTGCGCTTTCCATGCCTTCCGTCGATTGATTCAGGACCGGACGCTCGCAAGCCGACTCGGCACCCTCGCCTTCGCCGCCACGGTTGACGAGGAGGCGTTCGGAACCGGCTCCCGTGCGCTGTTGGAGACGCCGCTGGGCAAGAGCGACCTGATGTTTCTGACCGAGAGCTTCTATGGCGGGCCGGACGCAACCGACCTGGTCGTTCCGATTGCGCAGCCCGGTAAGATCCTCTACCGGGTCGTGGTTACGGGGCGAACCTCTCACGCGTTGCTTTCGCCCGATCGCGGCATCAACGCGGTGCATGATGCGGCCCGGATCGTCGCGGCGCTCGACCGTTTGCCACTCGGTTCGCATCGTCTGATCGGGCCGATGAACTACTCGACCCTGAAGATCGATGGCGGGTACCGCGAGTATTCGGTCATCGTCCCGGAGCGGTGCGAGATCATCATTACACGGCTGCTGGCTCCCGGCGAAACCCAGGTCAAGGCACTCGAGGAACTGCGAAGCTTGATTGCAGGGTTGGGGCTCGAGTCGACCGTAACCGTTGAGGCTGCGCCACCGTCCTACGAGCCGTTCGAACTCGATCCGGCAGATCCGGGCGTGGCGGCCTTCGAGGCCGCGTACCGGGCCCGTCTCGGAGCCGCCCCGCGACTTGGCGGGGCGCTGGTGATTACCGACGGCAACGTATACCTCGGTGAGGGTGGGATTCCGACGGTAACTTTCGGGCCGCGGGGAGCCGGATTCCATGAGAAGAACGAGTATGTCGAGGTGGCAACGCTCGAGCCCGTGATCGATGTGCTCGTCGATGCCACGGTACGGTATTTCGACGGTCGCCCGTGAGCCGCACGGGCAGGGCCGAGCATGGTTACTCAACGACGGGACCGGGGCATACCGGAACCAGAGGAGACAATACGATGACGCGATGGATGCTGGCTGCGCTGTGTCTGGGAATCGGCGCCGGGGCTCTCGATGCCCAGCGACCGATCAAGGTTCTCATCTCCGTCGACATGGAAGGCATCACCGGCGTTGCTACGGGAGAGCAGCTCGGGCCGACCGGGTTCGAGTACCAACGCTTTCGCGAGTTCATGACGGCCGAGGCGCTGGCGGCCATCGAGGGTGCCCGGGCCGGGGGCGCGACGGAGTTCCTGGTTGCCGACTCGCATGGCAACATGCAGAACCTGCTGATCGACCGATTCCCTCCCGATGTGCGGATCATCCGAGGCTCGCCTCGGCAGTACTCCATGGTTGCGGGGATCGACTCGTCCATCAGCGCCGTCATGTTCATCGGCTACCACTCGGCAACCACCAACCCGAAAGGGGTCCGGGCGCATACGCTGTCGAGTGCGACCCTGGCCGCGGTGACGCTGAACGGCGTCCCCCAGTCCGAGTCGAGCCTCAATGCGGCGGTGGCGGGGATGTTCGGTGTGCCGGTCGTGCTCGTCTCCGGTGATGACGCGGCCGTTGCCGAGGTGCAGCAACTGGTTCCCAATGTCGAGGGTGCGGTGGTCAAGCGGTCGCTTGGCTTCCATTCGGCAGAGACCATGACGCCGCAAGCCGGGCAGGAGCTGATTCGTACCAAGGCAAAGGCGGCAATCGAGCGGCTGCGGCAGATCAAGCCGTTCGTGGTCCGGGGGCCGTACACCCTCGACATTACCTATAAGAGTTACCTGCCGGCGGAGGTCGCAGCGCTTTTGCCTGGCGTGACACGGCATGATGCGCACACCGTTCGCTATGCGACGACGTCGCTCACGGATGCAGTCACGCTGCTGCAGTTCCTGACAACCTACCGGTCAGACCTGCAGCCCTGATCGATTCAGTTGTTCGGGGGGGCGGGGGCCAGGCCGAGGGTGCTGCGGAGGGTGGACGCGAGCTCTGCCACCTGAAACGGCTTTTCGAGCCCCCGCGATCCGGTGCTCTTCAGGAAGGCGTCGTGCCTCAGGATGTCGAGGTCGCCACTGGTCAGAAAGATGTGCCCCCGGAGCTCGGGATTTCGGCGGACCAGTTCCTCGATCAGCTCGATGCCGTTCATGACGGGCATGTTGTGGTCGGTCACGACGGCATCGAAGTGGCGGGACCGGACCCACTCCAGCGCGTCGTGGCCCGAATGGGTCACGGTCACGTCGAAGCCAGCTCTCCCCAGAAAACGCGCCACGCTCCGACAGACCATCTCGTCGTCGTCAACGAGAAGGACGGTCGGAAGCGATGCGGATTCCCGCGCCGGTTGAGCCGTCACGACGCGCTCAACCGCGGAACTCGGGGTCGGTCGAGACTCGGCGCGCCACCGACTCGATCACTTCGGGCTGATCGTAGAACCCGGATGCCAGGCGCTCGCCAATCTCCTTGAGACGGTCGGTCGGCAAGGACGACTTGGCGTTGCGGACTTCCTGCTGCTCCGCCAGAGCACGCGCGTCAGACGAGAGGTCGACCGAATCGGGACGCGGTTTGGTCGACTCGGCTGCTCCGGGCTCCGGATTGCCGGATCCAGGGCGCCGGGCTTCCTGGGCGCGATTCGCTTCGAGCGCGGCGGGGTCGGTTCCTCGTCGCGGGCCTTGTGGTGCCGCTGGGTTGATCGCCATTCGAGCCTGTTCTCCTCGTCAGACGGGAGCTGATTCCCCTACCGATTCCCCCGACTCAGGAGGGTATCGGCGGGTTGCCCGGAAAACTTAAGTCCGGGTTCCGCGCGTCAGGAGTGCACGCTCTGTGCCCGGGAAGAAAGGTCCGGTCGATTTCTCCCCGGCGTCGTCGCCAGACCGATCGGTAAACCCGGTCGGAACAGCCCCCGCGATAGTGACCGTAAGTCGTTGCCAGTCAATGTCATATGAACTTAGGGCCTGGCCATGATATGGTCGCTTTTGCTGCCTTGGCCCCCCTCTTGCCCCTCCTGCTCCTACCGACGGGGAACCCGGCAAATCATGCCTCGTCGATCGGACCGGTCTCGGCTCGAGATCGGCACAAACGATCGAGCAGCGGCTGGATGCGCCTGAATCCGTCTCCCCTCTGCCGATCGACTGACGCGATGCACGGGAACGCTATGGACACTGATGTACTGCCAGGGGTCGAACTCGGGCTGCCAGGCTCATCTCAGGATTTGCGACAGTTGCTGCGCCAGGGGCTCGCCTACCACCAGCGGGGCGAGTTCAGTCGTGCGCTGACCTGTTATCAGGCGGTCCTGTCCCTGGATCCGCGGCAGCCCGATGCGCTGCATCTGAGCGGGGTCCTGGCACACCAGGCCGGGAAACACACGGTGGCCGTATCATTGCTCGAGCAGGCGGTGGCGCTCGATCCGCGGGCGCCCGACTTCGTCATCAATCTTGGTCTGGCCCTGCAGGCGACCGGACAGGTCGATCGGGCGCGGGCAGCGTTCGAACGCGCGGTGCTGCTGCGCCCGGCTGCTCCGCATGCGCACCTCCACCTTGGCACGGCGCGCCGGTTGCTGGGCGAGCCGCGCGGCGCGGTCCGGGCCTATGATCGTGCCCTTGCACTCGATCCTGGCTTCGCGGAGGCGCACGCCACGCGAGGAGCTGCGCTCCACGCGCTCGAGCGGCACGGTGAAGCCGAGCGCGCGCTCAGGACCTCGATCGAACTGAAGCCCGATTTTGCCGAAGCCTATTCCGATCTCGGTTCGCTGCTGCAGGCGACCGACCGTCTCGATGAGGCCGTCAGCGCCTATCGGCGCGCCATCGAACTGAAGCCGACCCTGGTCGAGGCCTACTCGAACCTGGGTACGGCACTCTCCGCCGCCGGCGATCTGAGCGGCGCCGTCGAGACCTATCGACAGGCGCTGCTCCTCGAGCCGGCGCATTACGAAGCGGTGATCAATCTGGGCATTGCGCTGCAAGCCCTGGGACGGCTCGATGAGGCGCGCGAGGCGTTCGAGACCGCTCGGGTCGTCCGACCCTCTGCCGCGCAAGCCCATTTGCATCTGGGAGTCATCTATCAGGCCCAGGGTGCGCTCGAGCTGGCACTCGCCGCGCTGACCGACGGGCTCCGAGTGGCGCCAGACCATGCGGACCTGCTGTCGACCCGCGGCGGCGTTTATCGACACCTGGGGCAATACGATGAGGCTGTCGCCGATCTGCGGCGCGCCGCCAGCCTTGCCCCAGACTCGGCGCGCATCGCAACGAATCTCGGCAACATCCTGCTTGCTGCGGGTGAGATCGATGCGGCGGTCGCGGCGCTCGAAGGTGCCGTGTCGCTGGATCCTGAGCAAGCCGATTCCCGCCTTGGACTGGGCAACGCGCTCAAGGCGCGGGGCGAGACGGCTCGCGCCGTCGTCTGCTATCACGAGGCGCTGCAGTTGCGACCGGACTATGCCGAGGCCGCCTACAACCTGGGCAACGCCTGGCGCGAAGCCGGGCGGTATGACGAGGCGATTGCCGGATACGAGCAGGCGCTGCGGATTCGTCCGAACTACGGCGAAGCCGTTTGGAACCTCGCCTTGGCACGACTGGGGAGGGGCGATCTCGCGCGGGGCTGGGACGGTTACGAATGGCGCTGGCGTGAGGGCGATACCCCGCGAGTGCCCGAACTTCCCAAGGTCCCGGTCTGGCAGGGTGGTTCCGAGGTTGCCGGGCGTCGCTTGCTGGTGTGGCGGGAGCAGGGCCTGGGCGACGAACTGCTTTTTCTGACTTGCGTGCCCGACCTGATTGCGGCCGGCGCACGAGTGACCCTCGTGGTCAGCCCCCGGCTGGTGTCGCTGGTGAGCCGGGCCTTTCCAGAAGCGGAGATCGTTGCCGACGGACCGGGTGTACTGAGCGAGCTCGAGTCCCTCGATGGGCAGCTGCCTCTGGGCAGCTTGCCGCGCTGGTGGCGGCGGTCGCGGGACAGCTTCCGTAGCTCTGGCGTTTTCCTCTCCCCGACGGCTGAGCAGGCAGCTCGGTGGCGGGCCAGGTTCGATGCCCTGGGTGGCGATCGCAAGGTCGGGATCTGCTGGCGGAGCGGTCTGGTGACACCGGAGCGGCGCCGGTATTACGCCCCGGCCGAGGAATGGGGTTCGCTCTGGCGCGTGCCGGGCGTGACCTGGATCAATCTGCAGTACGACGATTGCGAAGCCGAGCTGGCCGCCATCGAGGCGGCAACGGGGGTTCGGGTGCACCGCTGGAACGGCGAGGACCTCAAGAATGATCTGGAGAGCGTCGTGGGCCTCTTGAGTCAGCTCGATGCGGTGGTGAGCGCGCCTACCGCCGTGAGTTCGCTCGCGGGGGCGACGGGTATCCCGACGTGGCAGCTCGACAGCGGAAGTGACTGGACCGTCTTCGGGGCGGATCGATCGCCCTGGTGGCCCAGCATCCGGCTGGAGCGGAAGCGACCGGGAGAGGCGACCTGGGAGTCGGCTGTTCGACGCTTGGCGGCCCGGCTTGGCGAGTGGATCTCGATGGGGCAGGAGAACGGTCGATGATCGGATTACAGGGTGCAGCACTGGTGCCGGGTATGGACGTGCTGCGCCGCGGCATTGCAGCGCAGCAGGCGGGCGACCGCGTCCGTGCCATGGCAGCCTACCGGAAGACGATTCGCATCAACCCCGGCCTGGCGCCCGCGCACTTCAATCTGGGCCAGCTCCTGCGCGAGGATCGCGACTACGAGGGGGCGGTTGCCTGCTTCGAGAGCGCCGTGCGGCTGCGGCCGACCGCGGGCGATGCCTGGCTCAATCTGGGAGCCATGCTGGAGCGGCTCGAGCGGCATCAGGAAGCGGTGGCCATGTACCGTCGTGCGGTGGAGTGTGTCGGCGCCGATGCGCGCCCGCGCTACAACCTGGCCAATGCGCTGCTGGCGCTGGGCGAGTTTTCGGAAGCCGCGGAAAGTTACCGTGCCGTGCTGGAGATGGAGCCGGAGCACAGCGGGGCCCAATGGAACCTGGCGACGGCACTGCTGGCCGGGGGCAGTTTCGGGCCAGGGTGGACCCAGTACGAGCAGCGGTGGGCCCAACTCGGCGTCGAGCCCGCCACGCGATTCCCTTGGCCCCTCTGGGCGGGCGAGCCGGTGGCCGCGAAGCGAATTCTGGTTTGGCGGGAGCAGGGATTGGGAGACGAGCTCCTCTTTGCGACCTGCCTGCGGGATCTCGTCGCGGCCGGTGCGGAGGTGACGCTGGCGGTGTCGCCCCGTCTGGTCGGGATGCTGACCCGGGCCTTTCCCGGCGTGACGGTCGTCGATGACGGCGCCTGGGGCGACGGTGAGTACGATTTCCACGTGCCTCTCGGCACCTTGCCGCGGTACCTGCGTAAGAATCGCGATGCCTTCCCGCTGCAGAGCAAGTTTCTGACGCCGGATTCGGCGCATGCAACCCGCTGGTCGACCCGGCTCGACGAGCTCGGCCCCGGCCTCAAGGTCGGCATCTGCTGGCGCAGCGGGATGATGACCGAAGAGCGTTCGCGCACCTACAGCCGCCTCGAAGAGTGGGGACCGATTCTGACGACACCAGGGATTCACTGGATCAATCTCCAGTACGACGACTGCCAGGCCGAGCTGACGGCAGCGGAGGCGCAGCATGGGATCACGATCCACCGATGGGATGGCGAGGACCTCAAGAACGACCTGGAGAGCGTCCTCGGTCTGATCTGGAATCTGGATGCGGTGGTCACCGCCCCGACTGCGGTGAGTTCGCTGGCCGGCGCTGCCGGCGTGTCGACGTGGCAGATCGACAACGGCCTCGACTGGACGGCGCATGGTGAGGATCGATCGCCGTGGTTTCCGAGTATCCGGCTGATTCGTCGGACCTTTGGATCCGCCGACTGGCTGCCGGTGCTGCGCCGTGCCGCCATGGAGCTCGATGCGCGTCGCGTCGAGGACGGTGTCGCATGAGCGGCGCCGTTCGAACCCAGCGTGCCGGGGCGGTCCGGCAGCAGCTGCACGACGGGCTGGCTCACCACCGCGCCGGGCGATCGAAAGCGGCTGCCTCGTGCTACAGCCAGGTGCTGGCCGCCGAGCCTTCGAATGCGGACGCGCATCACCTGCTTGGTCTGCTGCTGCTCGCCGACGCGCACCTTAGCGAGGCGGCGTCCCATTTCGAACGCGTGGTGGCTTTGCGCCCCAAGGTGGCCGAGTATCGCTCGAACTACGGGCATGTGCTGCGTGGTCTCGGTGATCTCGACGGCGCCTTGCGGGAACTCACGACCGCAACCCGGCTCGAGCCGGGCTATACGGACGCCTGGATCAATCTGGGTTTGGTGCGACTCGACCGCGGTGAGATTGCCGAGGCCGTCGACGTCCTGGAAACGGCCGTCATCAAAGATCCGCGATCGCCGCTGGCGCAGCTCAATCTCGGGAACGCGTTGCGTGCCGCCGGGCGACTCGATGAAGCCGCCGCCCGATACCGGACCGCGGCCGGCATTGCTCCCGAGCTGTCCCTTGCCCATAAGAACCTCGGTGTTGTTGCTCAGCTTGCAGGGCGCCATGAGGAGGCAGCACTGGCATACCAGCGGGCGCTGGCAGCCGCGCCGAACGACGCCGACGTGCTCACAAATCTTGGCGTGCTCTACCTCAAACTCGATCGGATCGACGACGCCATTGCCCTTCAGGCCCGCGCGGTGGCGGCGGCGCCCCGGCAGGCCGACGGGTGGCTCAACGGCGGCACAGCGTTGCAGGCCGCAGGGCGGCTCGACGAAGCCCAGCACTACTTCTTGCGTGCCGCCGCACTGTCGGATGGTCCGGAACCATTGACGGCCATGGGAAGTCTGGCAGCAGAGCGCGGCGATTTTGCGCTTGCGGTTCAGTTGCACGATCAGGCGATGGCGCGCGACGCCGAGCGGCCGGATACCCGATGGAACCGATCGCTGGCCCTGATCGGTCGTGGCGATCTTCCCGCTGGCTGGGACGAGTATGAGTGGCGCTGGCGGGCGAGTACCCGTCCCGCCGAATACCGGACCTATCCATGGCCGGCGTACCAGGGCGAGGATCCTGACGGCAAGCGGATGCTGATCTGGCGGGAACAGGGCCTGGGCGACGAACTGATGTTCCTGACCTGCCTCGACGACGTGGTCCGAGCGGGCGCGCAGGTGACGGTCGCGGTCTCGCCGAGGCTGGTCTCGCTGGTCGAGCGTGCCTTCCCGACGGTGCGGGTCATTCCTGACGGGCGCGTCTCGATTGCCACTGCCGGCCCATTCGATTGTCACGTCCCGATGGGAAGCCTGCCGCGCTTCTGGCGCCGTTCACATGAGGCCTTCGCGGGTAACGGTGCCTACCTCCGTCCGCGCCAGGACCTGGTCGAACGGTGGGCAGAACGACTGGCCTCGCTCCCAGCCGGGCCAAAGGTTGGTATTTGCTGGCGCAGCGGACTGCTCACCGCCGAACGGCAGCGGCACTACGCTCCGCTGGCTGCGTGGGCGCCGGTCTGGCGAGTTCGAGGTGTGAACTGGATCAATCTTCAGTATGACGACTGCGCGGCTGAGATCGCTGAGATCGAACAGGCCCATGAGGTACGAGTGCACTGCTGGCCGGCGGAAGACCTCAAGCAAGACCTGGAGAGCGTCGTCGGCTTGCTGGCATCGCTCGACGCCGTGGTCACCGCCCCAACGGCTGTCTCGTCGCTGGCTGGGGCGAGCGGAGTTCGTACCTGGCAGACGGACGGAGGAAACGACTGGACTGTCTTCGGACGGGATCGCTCGCCCTGGTGGCCGTCGCTCAAGTTGGTGCGTCGCCCGCCGGGGCGGGACTGGCAGCCGGTGCTGAACGACCTCGCGTCCGAGCTCGACGGGTGGGTTCAGGCTGAATCGGAGCGAATGCCATGATTGCGGCAGTCCCGGCACTGACCGACTTCGATCGCGGCCTTGCCGCGCAGCGATCGGGCGACGTCCAGCGCGCTATTGCGGCGTACCAGCGGACCATCGCCTCGGATCCGCGGCACGCAGCAGCCCATTTCAACTTGGGGCACTTGCTCCGCGCTCAGCAGGATCTTGCCGGGGCCGCGCTGGCGTTCGAGGCTGCCGCGCAACTGCGCCCCTCGGCGGCCGACGCGTGGCTCCACCTCGGTGTCTCACGCGAAGGTCTGGGCCAGCTCGAGCCTGCGATCGCCGCGTACCGCCGGGCGGTGGAACTCGGCGGCACCTTGCGCGGCACTGCGTTGTTCAATATCGGCAATGTGCTCCGCAAGCAGGGGCAGCTGGTGGCCGCCGGTGCCGCGTTTGCCGAAGCGGCGGACGCAGCGCCCCAGGCGGCCGACGTCTGGCTCAATCTGGGCAACGTGCAGCGTGAGCTCGGTCGCCTGACGGATGCCCGAACCTCGCTGCAGCGCGCCATCCAGCTCAAGCCTGACTGGGCTGAGGCCAGCTGGAACCTCGGCCTGGTCGAGTTGGCCGATGGTCGCCTGCCGGAAGGCTGGTCGGGGTATGCACACCGCTGGGCGCGCGCCGGACTGCCTGGGCCGACGGCGCTGCCTTGGGCACATTGGCAAGGAGAGTCGCTCGAAGGCAAACGGATTCTCGGGTGGGGCGAGCAGGGCGTTGGCGATGAGATTCTGTTTGCGACCTGTGTACCGGATCTGGTCGATGCGGGAGCGTCGGTGACGCTCGCGGTCGATCGCAGGCTGGTCAGCCTCTATGCCCGATCGCTGCCGGACGTCGAGGTCGTGGCCCATGGCGAGTGGGGTACGGAGGCGTTCGACTATCAGGCACCGCTCGGTGACCTGCCCGGACGTCTTCGTGCTTCTCGCGCTGCCTTCCGTCCCCGTTGGAGTCAGCTGGTTCCCGCGCCGGCGCAGATCGCCGGCTGGACCGAGCGACTGCGGGCGCTCAGCGGGCCGCTTCGGGTGGGTCTCTGCTGGCGAAGCGGACTGAATACCGGCGAACGCCGTCGCTACTACCCGACGCTGCTCGATCTCGCCCCGGTGCTCCGGGTTCCCGGAGTCGAGTTTGTCAATCTCCAGTACGACGACTGTCGTGCCGAGTTGGAGAGCGTGGAAGCGCAGCTCGGAATTCGGATCCATCGGTGGGCCGGTGTGGATCTCAAAGACGATTTCGAAGCCGTCGCAGCGCTTGTCTGGCATCTCGATCTCGTCATCACGGCTCCTACCGCCGTGAGTTCTCTGGCGGGAGCGATCGGGACGGAGACCTGGCAGCTCGACGCCGGTACCGACTGGACGCTGTTCGGAGAGCCGCGATCACCGTGGCTCCCGGCCATCCGCGCCTTTGCACGCGAGTACGGAACAAACGACTGGGGTCCGGTCTGTCGCCGGATCGAGCAGGAACTGACTATCCGCAGAAGCCGCGAGGTCGTGGCTTCGGACACCGGAAGGGCATAACCATGTTTCTCGAAGGTCAATCGATCCTCATTACGGGTGGTACTGGTTCGTTCGGACGCGCCTTCGTCAAGACGGTGCTCGAGCGGTACGAGCCGCGCCGCGTCATCGTCTACAGTCGCGACGAACTGAAGCAGTATGAGATGGCTGAGCAGATCCGCGACAAGCGGATTCGGTTCTTCCTGGGCGACGTTCGTGATCTTCCGCGGCTCCAGCGAGCCATGTCCGGCGTGCAGGTAGTAGTGCACGCGGCGGCGCTCAAGCAGGTCCCTGCTGCGGAGTACAATCCCTTCGAGTGCATCAAGACCAACGTGCTCGGCGGTCAGAATGTCATCGAGGCCGCGCTCAACACGGGCGTCGAGAAGGTGATTGCGCTTTCGACCGACAAAGCCGCGAACCCGGCAAACCTCTACGGCGCAACCAAGCTCTGCTCCGACAAGCTCTTTATCGCCGCCAACGCGTATGCAGCCGGTCGCGGACCGATGATGAGCGTGGTGCGGTACGGCAATGTGGTCGGGAGCCGCGGCTCGGTGGTGCCGTTCTTCCTCAAGGCACGCCGCAACGGTGTGCTGCCGATTACCGATCCGCGGATGACGCGATTCTGGATCACCCTCGAGCAAGGGGTTGCTTTCGTGCTCGACTCCCTGCGGCGGATGCATGGTGGTGAGCTCTTCGTGCCCAAGATCCCCTCGACCGACATCATGACGCTGGTCGAGGCGCTGGCGCCCCAGTGCCGGACCGAGGTGATCGGCATTCGGCCGGGTGAGAAGCTTCATGAGCTGATGATCAGCGAAGACGATGCCCGGCGCACCGTCGACATGGGGTCACACTACGTTCTCCAGCCGCAGCAGTCGTGGTGGGACGATGCCGTGACGAGTTCCGGAACCATCGTTCCGGAGGGGTTCGAGTATCGAAGCGACACCAATCCCGAGCGGCTCGGCGTCACCGAAGTGCGCGACTTGCTCGGATCCCTCGGGCTCGACTGATGAGCGGATTCCTTCCCTATGGCCGGCACCAGATCTCTGACGCGGACATTGCGGCCGTGACGGAGGCGTTGCGAGCGTCGCACATTACGCAGGGACCGCTGGTCGAGCGATTCGAGCAGGCCTTGGCGGAGTATACCGGTGCCGAGTATGCGGTTGCGTTCAACAGCGGAACAGCGGCGCTGCACGCAGCCTATGCAGCCGCCGAGATCGGCCCTGGCCGGAACGTTCTGACCAGCCCGATCACCTTTGTCGCAACTGCCAATGCCGCGCTCTATCTCGGTGGGCACGTGGCCTTTGCCGATGTCGATCCGGCAACCGGCCTGATCGATCCCGACTCGACCGACGATCGGGCCGAGCCGCAGACGGCGGCCGTCGTTCCCGTTCACTTTGGCGGCGAGGTGGCTCCAGTCGAGGCGCTGAGTGCCATTGGTCAGGCGCGAGGCTGGGTGGTGATCGAGGATGCTGCCCATGCCATTGGCGCAAGGTACCGCGCGACCGATGGGCAGGAGTATCGGGTTGGGGAGTGTGCTCACAGCCTGATGTGCTGCTTCAGCTTCCACCCGGTCAAGCAGATGACGACAGGGGAAGGAGGGGCCGTCACGACGAACGACCCAGCCCTGTATCGTCGCCTCAAGCGGTTCCGAACCCACGGCATCACGCGCGAACCAAGCGAGGTCGGTGCGGCGGAGGGGCCTTGGTACTATGAGCAGCACGAACTCGGCTTCAACTACCGCCTGACTGATTTTCAGAGCGCGTTGGGCATGTCGCAGCTGGCACGGCTGCCCGAGTGGATCGAGCGTCGGCGGGCGGTCGCGGCTTGGTATGAGAACCGGCTGGCTGGTATCGACGATGTCACGCCCCTCAGGCGGCCTGCGGGGTCGATCGGTGCGCATCATCTGTTCGTGGTCCGGGTTCCGCCGGATCGTCGGCGCCGGGTGTACGAAGAGCTGGTACGCCAGGGAGTCGGCGCCAATGTGCACTATATCCCGGTCTATCACCAGCCCTTCTATCGACAGCGCGGGTTCAGCCGGATGGCGCTCCCGGGGGCCGAGTCGTACTACGGGTCTGCCCTGACGCTGCCACTCTTCCCGGCGATGACGGAAGCAGACGTCGATCGCGTCGTGACCGCCGTGGAGTCGGCGGTCCAGACCGAGGCCGCAGCGTGATGACTGCCGCCGATCGGACCCTGGTCCTCGTCACGGAAGCAACCGGCCGGTCAGGCGCGGGACATGCTATGCGACTGGGGACGCTTGCTGCGGCCTGGAAGCGGCGGGGAGGACGAGCCGTTGTGATCGGCGCCATCGAGCTCGATTTCGTGCAGGAGCGATATCGCGGCCTCGGTATCGAAGCCTCGGACGACGGCGCCGACCTTGCCTCCGATGTCGTCGTCGTGGACAGCTACGACGCCGCGACGCGGTTTGCCTGGTCGAAGCGGTCGGGGTACGGCTTGCGGGTTCTCGTCGACGACACGGCGGATGGCGACCTGCCTCGTGGATTCGACGTCGTTTGGAATCCGAACGCCTACGGATCGGCGTCCATGTACGTGAACAGCCCTGCCGTCGTGCTGGCGGGTGTTGACTACCTGGCGATTCGCGAAGGCCTGCCGAGGTGGGCGAGTGCCGGGCAAACCGAGATTCTCGTTACCCTCGGGGGAGGCGTGCCGAGTCAGGTGCTCGTGGAGTCGATGTATCGGCTCGACGCCTTGCTGGATAGCGAGGATTTCGTTGCCACGGGAGACTGGGCGCCGCCACGCTGGCGCAGAATATCCGCCGACCGTCTCTGGGCCGAAGTGCCGAATGCGCGGCAATTGCTGGTGGCGGCCGGCACAACGGTCTGGGAGGCAGCGGCGGTTGGCATTCCCGTCATCCTGCTCATGACAGCCGACAACCAGCGCCTGGTCTACCGGTGGGGGCGGGACGCAGCGATTCCGGGCATCAATACGCTGCTGGTCGATGCAGAGTTCCTGGCTCACCAGCTTCGGTCGCTGCTGGCAGTGCCCAGCCCGCTTCCGGCTGTGGCTGACGGCACCGATCGGGTGGTCGGCCGGTTGATCGAACTGTTGACGTCGAAGGGAGCGGTCCATGCGACTTCGTAGCGCGGAACGTGCCGATGCATATGCCTTGTGGCTCTGGGCCAATGACGCGGTAACGCGCGAGGCGTCCGGAGCGCGTCCGGTGATCGACTGGGCCGGTCACATCGACTGGTTCGATCGTCGCCTGGGGTCGCCATCGGCGCTGATCTACATCGGCGAGAACCCCAACGAGCAGCCGGTTGGCTCGATCCGGTTCGAAAGCCAGGACGGCTGGCGGACCTCGGTCCTGAGCTATGTGGTGGCACCCGAAGTGCGGGGCCGCGGCTACGGCCGGGCCCTGCTGGTCGAGGGTGCGGAGGCGGTGCGGGCCGTGCATCCCGGAGTTGTGCTAACGGCAGAAGTCACGACGACCAACACCCGGTCGACACGTTTGTTCGAGTTCCTTGGCTGGGAAGAGCTGACGCCGGTCGGGGGTCGTCGGCAGTTTGCCGATCGAAGGGTAGCAAGCGTATGACGATTCAGATCGGCAGCATCTCAGTCGGTGCCGGGCACCCGTGCTTCCTCGTCGCCGAGTTGTCGGGCAACCACAACGGCGATCTTGGCCGCGCGCTGGCAACGGTACATGCCGCCAAGCAGGCGGGTGCGCACGCTATCAAGCTCCAGACCTACACAGCTGACACGCTGACGATTCGTTCGACTCGCCCGGAGTTTGTCGTGCCAGGTACTGGCCCCTGGGCGGGGCGGACCCTCTACGATCTGTACCAGGAGGCGCATACACCGTGGGACTGGCATGAGCGCCTGTTCGAAGGGGCCAGGGCTATCGGCCTCGAGATCTTTTCGACCCCCTTTGACCGTACGGCCGTGGAACTGCTGCAACGGCTCGGCGCTCCAGCGTACAAGGTCGCGTCGTTCGAGCTGGTTGATGACGGGCTGCTCCGCGAGGTGGCTGCGACCGGGAAACCGGTTGTGCTTTCCACCGGGATGGCCACCCAGGCTGAGATTCGCCGCGCGGTCACGATTCTCCGTGACGCCGGCGTTCGCGACCTGATCAGCCTGCGCTGCACCAGCAGCTACCCTGCGCCAGACTCGGAGATGCATCTGACCACGCTCCCGGCGCTGGCAGAACTGACGGGCGGTCCGGTGGGATTGTCCGACCACAGCATGGGCATCGTCGCGTCGATCGTGGCGGTGGCTCAAGGCGCGGTGATGATCGAGAAGCATTTCACGCTGGACCGCGCTGCGGGCGGAGTGGACAGTCACTTCTCCCTCGAACCTGACGAGTTTCGCGCCCTTGCCGATGCGGTCGGTCGGGCCAGCGCGATGCTGGGTCGTCCGGCCTTCGGCGCTGGGGTCGCGGAGGAGGGGAGCGTCACCTTCCGGCGCTCGCTTTACGTCGTCGAGGACGTGCCGCAGGGAGCGCCGTTTACCGAGCAGAATGTGCGTTCGATCCGTCCCGGGCTCGGGCTGGCACCGCGCCATCGGGATGCGGTGCTCGGGCAGCGTGCCCGGTTCGACGTGGAGCGGGGGACGCCGTTGTCCTGGGAACTGGTCGATGGAGTGATGGAGGCGGCACGATGAAAACGGTGATCACGATCGAGGCACGGATGCGCTCGAGTCGCTTGCCAGGCAAAGTGCTCCGCCCCATTCTCGGGCAGCCGATGCTGGCCCTGATGGTCGAGCGTCTCCGCCGGGTGCGCCTGGCGGACGAGATCGTCGTTGCCACGACGGTCCATGAAGCGGACGAGCCGATTGTGGCGCTGGCCGAGGCACTCGGCGTGGGCTGCTATCGCGGCAGCGAAGAGGACGTGCTGTCCCGAGTGCTGGGCGCCGCAACGGAGGCCGGGGCCGAGTTGATCGTCGAAACGACGGCGGATTGCCCGTTGATCGACCCTGGCGTGATCGACCAGGTCATCCAGACGTTCGCTACGAATGATGTCGACTACTGCTCCAACGTCCTTTCGCCCACCTATCCCAGGGGAATGGACGTCCAGGTCTTTCCAACCGCGGTGCTGGCGGACGTTGCGGCGCAGACGGACGATCCCGATGATCGGGAGCACGTCTCGCTCTATATCTACCAGCATCCGGATCAGTACCGGCTGCTCAACGTGGCCAGTGGCCTCGACCCTTCCGCCGCGTCGCTTCGCCTGACGGTCGACACGTCCGAGGATTTCGAGTTGGCGACCCGGATCTATCAGGAGCTCTATCCGATCGATCGCCGGTTCGCGCTCCACGACATTCTGACGCTGCTGGCCCGGTATCCCGAGCTGCATACCATCAACAGTCATGTTCGGCAGAAGGCCGTTCGCGAGAGGATTGCATGAGCACGTCGACTGCGCAGTTGTCAACCTGGACTTCGAGGTTCGGGAAGGAATACACCGACCGCAACACCCTCTCCCTGGACGAGATGGATGCGGCGTTCGCCGAGCAATTCGGCGTCAGCAAATCGAGCATCTACCGCCGCTTCGTCGGGCCCGATCGGCTCCCCGGCGGCCGGGTCCTCGAGGTCGGCTGCAACATCGGCCTCCAGCTCCGTTTGCTGGAGAAGGCGAATGCCGGGCTCGAGCTGCACGGCCTCGAGCCGCAGAGCTACGCCATCGAGCGTGCCCGGGAACTGGCGCCGCATCGTCACTTTCATCAGGGCAATGCTTTTGCCCTGCCGTTTGCAGACGGGACCTACGATCTGGTGTTTACGCACGGGGTGCTGATTCACATTCACCCGAACGACCTCCCCCGTGCACTTACGGAGATCGTCCGGGTCAGCCGGCGCTATGTCTTGTGTCACGAGTACTACGCGCCTGAGACCGTCGAGATCCCGTACCACGGACAGAGCGGCCTGCTCTGGAAGACCGACTTTGCGCGTCGGTACCTCGAGGTTGCGCCGGGGCTTCGTGAGGTCGAGCGGCAGCTGTACCCGTACAGCGAGTCGACCGGTGGTCCTGGCCTGGTGGATCAGGTGGTGCTGTTCGACAAGGGCGCGGGCGCGTGAGTATGCGGGCGGCGGTGATCGGCTGCGGTTTTATCGGTGCCGGAACGAGTGTTCCGGGCGCCGGAGCGCAGTCGCATGCCGCTGCCTGGCGGGATGCGGGAGACGTCACGCTCGCTGCGCTGGTCGAGCCCGACGCGGCGCGGCTGGCATCGGCGGGAGCGCGCTGGGGGGTCGACGCTCTCTACCTGGACGTTGCATCGATGCTCGAGGCCACCCGTCCCGAGCTCGTGAGCGTAGCCTCGCCCGATCCGACGCACGCCGATGTGCTCGAGCAGGTTCTGGCTGCTCCCTCGGTTCGTGCTGTTCTTGCGGAAAAGCCGCTTGCGATGGACGTCGAGCGGGCCGAGCGTCTCGTTCGTATGGCGGACGAGCGCGACATCATTCTGGCCGTCAACTACAGCCGTCGATATGCCCCAAGCTACCGGCGGTTGGCGTCATGGCTGGAATCCGCTCCGATCGGCACGATTCACCGGGTGGATGGCATCTACGTTCGCGGCATCAAGCACAACGGAACGCATTGGCTGGACCTGGCTCGCTGGCTGGCGGGCGAGATCACGGAGGTGCGAGGTCATGGCGCCGTCGAACCGGGCGCAACTGATGCCACCATCGACGCCGAGCTTCGCTTTGCTTCGGGCGCGATCGGTTCGCTGCATGGATTACGCGAGGTCGACTACTCGCTCTTTGAGCTGGATCTGCTTGGCTCGGCCGGTCGGGTACGCGTGACGGGGTCGGGGGGGCGCTTCGAAGCGTGGACCTCGTCGCCAAGCCGCCTGTTTCCTGGCTTCTTCGATCTGGTGCCGATCGACTGCCCGGCCGGCGATCTCACGGATCTGCTGGGTCACGCGGTTCGCGATCTGTTGACGGCCTTGAGGACCGGACGTCCGCCGGCGGGCACGGCGGCTGCGGCCGTGGCCGCCTTGCAGTTGGCCGCGGAGGCGATGGCAGGTGCGCAAGCTGAGGAGGGGCGCCATGCGACTATCGGTCGGTAGCATTCTTGGCGACGCCGGCGGTGCGGAGGCAGTCGTGCCCGTGCTCAAACTGCTCGAGCAGCGGAAGACGCTGGCCGGCACCTGGGCCGCTGGTCCTGCGCAGCAGGTCCTGAGCCGAGAAGGCGTGCCGTATCGCCCGCTCTCGGAGATGACGCCGGGTGTTATGATCGACCTGGCGCATCCAACGGTGCTCTTGACCGGGACCTCCTGGGCCGAGCAGCCGCCCGAACTCGAGTACATCGAGGCGGCCAGCCGGGCCGGCGTGCCGGTGCTCTCGGTGGTCGACTTCTGGTCGAACTACGCAGCCCGCTTTCTGGGCAGCGACGGCCGCCTGATACTGCCGGATCGGATTGCCGTGCCGGATGACGTTGCGGTTGCCGAAGCCGTGGCGGAGGGACTTCCGGCCGAGCGGCTCATGGCCACGGGCAATCCCCACTACGAGGTGTTGCTGAGGCACGGGCAGGGGTTCGATCGCGACGCGAGGATGGCCTTTCGTGAGCAGGTGGGCGTACCCCGGAAGGCGACGCTCGTCCTGTTTGCGTCGCAGCCGATCCGGGCCTTGTACGGCAGCCGGCTCGGCTATGACGAGGATCAGGTCGTCTCACTGGTGCGGGACGGGGTCGACAGCGTCGCGGATTGGCTGGGTCATGGGATCACTCTGGCGGTTCGCAGTCACCCGCGGCAGGAGGGCGGGGCCCGACTGCCGGAAGGGACGCCCAAGGTTTCGGTGCGTCGCGCGGATCAGGGCGAGCCGCTCTCATGGATACTGGCTGCGGATCTGGTGGTGGGGATGAGCAGTGCGCTGCTGCTCCAGGCCGGGCTGCTTGGCCTCCGGGTCGTCAGCGTGCAGCCCGGCCTCGTCGGGATCGACAATGTGCCGAGCAATCGGATGGGCTTGAGCGAGAGCGTGGTCGATGTCGCGGGAGTCGGACCGGCGTTGTATCGGGTGCTGGCGCGACCGGCGCATCTGGGGTCGGCTCGTGAGGTCCAGCGGCTGCGCCTGCACTCGAGTGGTGCCGCGATGCGCCTGCTGAATCTCGTTGTTGACATGGGAGCTCGTGATCTTTCCGAGGTGCATGCATGAAGCTGGCTATTCAGGGTGGCACTCCGATCCGGACGGCCCCCTTTCCGACCTACAACTCCATCGGGGCCGAGGAGCGGCGTGCCGTGCTCGAGGTACTCGACAGCGGCGTGCTCTCGCAGTTCGTGGGTGTCTGGGGCCCCGACTTCTTCGGTGGACCGCGAGTACAGGCGCTGGAATCGGCCTGGGCCCATCATTTCGGGGTGGGCCATGCCGTCTCGGTCAACTCGGCCACGTCCGGGCTTTACGCGGCGGTTGGCGCGGCCGGGGTGGGGCCTGGGGACGAGGTCATCGTCACTCCATATACGATGAGTGCCTCGGCTGCCGCGGCCATCGTCTATGGCGCGGTACCGGTCTTTGCGGACATCGACCCCGAGACCTTCTGCCTCGACCCCGAGGCGGTCCGCCGTCTCCTGACCGATCGGACCCGCGCTGTTATCGGTGTCGATCTCTTCGGCCATCCGGCAGCATGGAACGAGTTGCGGACGGTCACGGCAGGTCGGGAGATCGTCCTGATCGAAGACACTGCGCAGGCACCGGGAGCCCGGCTGGGCAATCGCTGGGCGGGAACCCTGGCTGATATGGGCGTTTTCAGCCTCAATTATCACAAGACAATCCACAGCGGTGAGGGCGGCGTTGTTGTCACCGACGATTCGCGTCTGGCCGAACGGCTGCAGTTGATTCGCAACCATGGGGAGGCCGTCGTCAAAGCCAAGGGGCATGACGACCTGGTCAACATGGTTGGTTTCAACTATCGGATGACCGAGATCGAAGCGGCCATTGCTCTCGAACAGCTTCGCAAGCTCGAGGGCCTGGTCCAGCCTCGGATCGACGCTGCGGACTACCTGACGGCGCAGCTGCGAGGCCTGACCGGGCTGACTCCCCCGACCGTGCGCGAGGGTGTGCGGCACGGGTACTACGTCTACGCCATCAAGTACGACGCAGAGGCCACCGGACTGAGCCGCGGCCGCTTTGCCGAGGCCGTTCGGGCGGAAGGGGTGCCGATTCATGTCGGGTACGTCGAACCGCTCTACCGCCAGCCGATGTACCGCCAGGGTATCGCGCTGGGTCGCGACGGTTTTCCGTTTCGGCAGCAGGGCAGGGCACCCGCCCGCTATCCCGACGGGCTCTGCCCCGTGGCGGAGCGGATGCACGAGCAGGAACTGCTCTATCTCACGGTCTGCCATGCTGGCGTGAGCCGAGCCGACCTCGATGATGTTGTGCTGGCGTTCGAGAAGGTCCTCCGTCACGCCGGCGTACTCGAGGTCGTATGAACACAGTTGCCGACCTGACCGCGCACTACGGCGCGCTCTTCCGCGAGCACGGCGATGCGCCACTCGCCACGCAGATGAGCGCGGAAGGTCAGCGCTTTCGCTTCCTCAAGCTGCTCGAGATTGCCGATCTCGACGGAACCGATGTTCTCGACGTTGGCTGCGGTCTGGCCGACTTGTACCCCTATCTCCGCTCCCGGTATCCGCGGAGTCGTTATACCGGGGTCGATGTCGTGCCCGACATGGTCGAATGCGCCGCCGCCAAATACCCGGACGCACGGTTCCAGGTTGCGGACCTTCTCAGTGGCAGCCGCGTAGGGCGGTTCGACTACGTACTGCTC
This sequence comes from Gemmatimonadales bacterium, assembly GCA_019637315.1. Classification (NCBI taxonomy): domain Bacteria; kingdom Pseudomonadati; phylum Gemmatimonadota; class Gemmatimonadia; order Gemmatimonadales; species Gemmatimonadales bacterium. Next base: position 14,522 of record JAHBVU010000012.1, on the reverse strand, counting down.
TCAGCGATCTTCAACAACGCCGTTCCGGACCCGACCGCCTTTCTGCAGGCGCTGGTCGAGCGATCCTGGGATCACGCGGAGCGTGGACTCGGATTCAACTTCCTCTCGTCGCACCACAACTTCACGGATCCGGTCATGGCCTATCATGATCCGGCTCGCGTGCTCGACTTCTGCATCCGACGGCTCTCACGCCGGGTTCGCATCGAGCACCACTACGAGCGCTGCGACGTGGCGGTCTTCGTCTACCGATGACGACGACTCTCGTCTCCACCGACCGGACGTCCTGGAACCGGTATGTCGCGGGCTCGCCGCAAGGGTCGGTTTTCTCCCGGGCCGAGCTGCTCGACGCCCTGGATCTGACCTGGGAGGTTCGATCGTCCGGCGGCGGCGACGCTCCCGAGGCAGCCGCCCTGGTGCTGCGCGACGCTGGCGTTGTGGTACGTGCCCCGGTGCCGTTCTGTCTCTATCAGGGCATCCTCCTGCCGTCCCGTCCGGACGAGGCCTCGCACCGGCGGGTTCGGCGTGAGCTCGAGGCCGTGAGCGCCCTGCTCGACGGGCTGTCGGGAGAGGCGCGCCTTTCCTGGTGCCTTCACCCGTCGTTGACGGATATCCGAGCGCTGAGCTGGTTTCACTATCACGAACCAGAGCTGGGCCAGTTCCGGGTCGAGGTTCGTTACACGGGTATCATTGCGCTCGACCCGGTGGCCGGGCTCGATGGCGTGCTGGCCGGATCTCGCACGGTCAGACGCCAGGAGTACCGCAAGGCGTCGGCTCGGTTCCGGGTCGAGGTGTCGAACGATCTCGACCTGCTCGACGGCCTGCATCGGCGCACCTTCGATCGACAGGGCATTGTGCGCAGTGATCGGGAGGGACGGTTGCTGCGTTCAATCGCTGCGGCCGCGCTGGAGCATGGTTTCGGCGAACTGCTGGTGGCCTATGACCACGATAGTACGGCGGCCGGGGCCGTGCTCTACCTCTTCGATGAGACATCGGCTTACTACCTCGTCGCGGCGAACCATCCGGATTTCCGGTCGACCGGAGTCTCCACATTGCTGTTTCTGAGCGGCGCCGAACGTGCCATGGCGCGCGGTCTCACTTCGCTCGATGCCGTTGGGCTCAACTCGCCTTCGCGCGGTGACTTCAAGACCAGTTTCGGCGCCGTCCCGACTCCGTACTACGTGGCAACCTGGGAGAGACCATGACGGTCGTGGCGATCATTCAGGCCAGGATGACGTCGTCGCGACTTCCGGGCAAAGTGTTGATGGACCTGGCCGGCAGACCGATGCTCGACCGTGTGGTTCGGCGTGCGCAGGCGGCACGGCGGGTCGACGCCGTCTGGGTGGCATGCACGACCGGGCGGGCCGACGATCCGATAGCCCGGTGGTGTGAGACCAACGGGGTTTCGGTCTTTCGCGGTTCGGAGTCCGATGTGCTGGGCCGGTTTGTTGCCGCGGCCGAGGCGGCCAAGGCTGCGATAATCGTTCGGCTGACGGCGGACTGTCCCCTGCTCGACCCTGCGGTCATCGATGCCACGATTGCGGCGCTCGACGGAGCCGGCGGTTCCTGCGACTACGCCGCCAATGTCCTCGAACGGAGCTATCCCCGCGGCCTGGATACCGAAGTCTTTACCCGCGATGCGCTCGATCGGATGGATCGGATCGGTACCTCGGCAGCTGCGCGGGAGCACGTCACGATCCCGGCACGGCTCGAGGCCCCTGAGGCGTTCCGAGTGCGGAGCGTCCGGGCTGAGGTTGATGCGAGTGATCTGAGGTGGACGGTCGATACGGCGGATGATCTGGCGTTCGTCCGGCGAGTCTATCAGGCGCTCGAGCTGGGAGAACGGATCGGGTCGTACCAGGAGATCGTGGCCTGGTGCCGAGCCGATGAATTACAGATGCGGCGGGATGGGGCTGGACACACTTGGGATCCGAGCCGCATGGTGGCGGCGTCGATCGTGGAAAGGACAGAATCGTGAGCACTGTAGAGCAGGTGGACCCGGCCCTGGCGCGGCTGGCCGAGGAGTACCACGCCGCGTTGAGTCGCAATCCGGACGATCCTGGCGCGCTGCACGGGCTGGGCCGATTGATGGGACAGCTCGGCCAGCACGACCTCGAGTTGGCGCTGATTGGCCAGGCGACCGCCCGCGCACCGGGTGAGGCCGGCTACCATGAAGATCTGGGGCTCGCCCTGCTCGACGCGGGACAACGGAGTGATGCGCAGGAGGCGTTCGAAGAAGCCCTGCGCCTCGATCCGAACCGGGCCGAAGCATCGGCCGCGCTTGCCGACATCGTGCTCGACAACGGTGAGACAGCGCGGGCCCGCTCGCTGCTCAGTCTCGGCCTGCCGGCACGCTGGGCTCCGAGGGCGCTCGGACGGATTGCTCTGGCGGACGGACGCTGGTCCGAGGCGGTAACGCAGCTGTTGATTCACTTGGGCCAGTATCCGGTCGATGCACCGGCACTCTTCTATCTGGGCGTCGGATTGCAATCGCAGGAAATGTTCGACGCCGCGGCCATCGCCTATACCCAGGCGGTCTCGGTCGATTCAGACTTCTTCGAAGCGCATGCCAACCTGGGAACCGTCTTGACCGCGCTGGGTCAGTACCAGCACGCCCTGGCTGCTGCCGACCGGGCAGTGAGCCTCGCGCCGAGTCGTCCAGGCGCCTATCTCAACCGGGCCAACGCGCGGCGCGAGCTGGGCGACCTGTCCGGTGCCGAGGAGGATCTCAGGCGCGCGGTGGAACTCGATCCTGGCTATGCCGAGGCGTGGTCGACTCTGGGCAACCTGCTGCATGACGGCGGGCGGCTGGCCGAAGGGCTGACTGCGCACAATCGTGCTATCGCGGCGGCTCCGACCCTGGCTCAGGCGCGGTGGAACCGGTCGTTCACGTTGCTGGCCTCCGGCGCTCTCGGTGCAGGCTGGGATGAGTACGAGTGGCGTCACCAGACGACCGCAGCGCGGCCGGAACCGCGTGCCTTGCCCTGGCCGTCGTGGCAGGGAGAATCGCTTGCCGGGGCGCGAATCTTCGTCTGGCGGGAGCAGGGTATCGGCGATGAACTCCTCTTTCTGACCTGTCTGCCGGACCTGGTCCAGGCAGGTGCGCAGGTCACGGTGGCAGTCAGCGAGCGGCTGGTGTCGCTGACCGCCAGGGCGTTCCCTGGGGTACGTGTGGTGGCCGATGACCTGGCAGCACCGCCGGCAGGCGACTTCGACTGGCAGGTTGGCCTGGCGAGTCTGCCGCGCTGGGTGCGGCGGACCCGCCGGGCGTTTCCGGCATCCGGGGCGTTTTTGCGCCCGGATCCGGCTCTGGTCGAGACTTGGCGTGCGCGCCTGGCATCGTTGGGCGAGGGGCGGCGGGTCGGACTGTGCTGGCGGAGTGGCCTGGTGACCCCGGACCGCCAGAAGCAGTACGCTCCGCTGGTGGCGTTCCGGTCGCTGCTCGAAACCCCAGGCATTAGCTGGGTCAACCTGCAGTATGACGACTGCGAAGCGGAGTTGGAGGCGATCGAGAAGCAGTGGGGCCGCCGGATCCACCGCTGGAACGATGCTGACCTCCGGAACGACCTGGAGTCGGTTGTGGGACTGCTGGCGAATCTCGATGCCGTGGTAACGGCGCCGACGGCGGTCAGCTCGCTGGCCGGGGCCCTGGGTTGCCCGACCTGGCAGGTGGACAGCGGCAGCGACTGGACCGTGTTCGGGGAGGCTCGATCACCCTGGTTCCCGTCGATCCGGGTTGCTGCGCTCCGACCGGGAGAGGCCGATCATGGCCGGATCATGGCCGAGATCCGGGCCGGGCTCCTGGGGCAGGGCTAAAGGTTTTGAGGGGGGGTGCCGAAACCTAAGGACGTACCGATCGAAGGCCGACCGCCAGTAGGCGGTGCCGATGTCGGTCGCAGGGGGCGAGGAGAAGCCTCGCCCCGAATCCCTAGGATAGGAGCGGGTCCCCATGGCTGACGTGTCACTTACCTCTGGCATTCGTGCCAACCTTCTGACCCTCCAGAACACCGCCTCGCTGATCGGCACCACCCAGCAGCGGCTGGCCTCTGGCCTCAAGGTCAACAACCCGATCGACGACGCCACCGCGTACTTCGCGGCGCAGAACGCTCGGGGCCGCGCCAATGACCTTGGCGCCCGGAAGAACGAGATTGGCGAGGCGATCCAGACGATTAAGGCTGCTTCGGCGGGCATCGAGACGATCTCGAAGCTGGTCGAGACCGCCAAGGGTCTCGCCGAGTCGGCGCGTTCGGCCACCACGGCCGGCCGGTCGACCCTGGCTGCGCAGTTCAACGAAGTCCTGAAGCAGATCGACCAGGCGGCGATCGACGCCAAGTACAAGGGCACCAACCTGTTGGCCGCGTCGAGCGAGCTCGTCGTCAAGACCAACGAGGACGGCAGCTCGAAGATCTCGATCAACGGCTTCGACGCGTCGTCGACCGTCGGTCTCGAGGTTTCGGCGATTGCCGACAGCACCTGGACGGCGGACGCGGCCCTCGATGCAGCGGTGAGCCAGCTCAACGCAGCGCAGTCGACCCTGCGGACCAATTCGGCGACCCTCGGTGCGGTGTCGAGCCAGCTGACGATCCGCGACAACTTCCTGGACCAGATGCGCAACGTCCTCCGGGAAGGTGCCGACAAGCTGACGGTTGCGGACCAGAACGAAGAAGGCGCCAACCTGCTGTCGCTGCAGACGCGCCAGCAGCTCGGTGTGATCTCCTTGAGCCTGGCGAACCAGAGCCAGCAGGCGATCCTCCGGCTCTTCTAAGGGCAGGTGGGGTTCAGGTGGGGAGACCCCTCCCCACCTGAGTCTCCCACAGATGTGAGGTGATTGTCATGGTAACGGACCAGGTGCGCACGACCTTCGCATCGACCACTCCCGGTCGATGGGAAGGTATTGCGCCGTCGCCGGTCAAGACCGGACGACAGGGTGGTGATAGGTCCGCTGCGGAGGCCGCCACGGCGCAGCTTGGCGTCAGCCACGCACGGAGCGGCTCGTGGACGGAAGCGGCGCGCGTCAGGCATCTCGACCAGAAGCTCGGTCGGGTGGCAGGTGACGCCGAAACGCTGCGCTTCAACCTGGAGCAGGTCAAGCTGTATCCGCCCTATCCGGTCAACGAGTCGCGCCGTGCGGAAGCGATCCGTCAGTTCAACGGTGTCGCATCGGAAGTGGCTCGACTGGAAGCGCTGCAGTCGAGTGGGGTACTGCAGCCGCTCGCACCGAATGCCTCGACCGAACAGGCTGAGCAGGCCGTGGCGGAGCTTGGTGCGCTCGTGAGCACGATCGGCGCAGCGCGGGCAGCGCTGGCCGCCGATGCCGCATCACCGGCGGACCCGATCGCCGTGGCAACCAGTCGCGCCGCCGGGGGCGAGCTGGCGCAGATCGATGCCGGCCTGAGCGCATCTGGCGCCGGTTTTCTTCGTCGCTTTCCCTGAGGCCCTCATGCCACTGCGTGTATCTCTCAAAGCCGGGGAGCGGTTGATCGTCGGCAATGCTGTCGTGCGGAATGGTGACTCCCGGTGCGCGCTCATCATTGAGAATGATGTGCCGATACTTCGGGGCAAGGAAGTGCTCTCGATCGACGAGGCGACGAGTCCTTGCCGCCGGATCTACTTTGCGATCCAGCTGCTCTACGTCGACCGCGAGCACGAAGCCGATCACCAGAAGCTCTATTGGCAGCTCGTGCGGGAAGTCCTGGAAGCATCACCCAGCATGGCGCCGCTCCTGACCGAGATGAGCGATCGGATCGGCGCCGGGCAGTACTATCAAGCGCTCAAGCTGGGGCGCAAACTGATCGCCTACGAAGAGGAACTCATCAGTCATGTCGCGCATCGCTGACGCCTACGCCACAGTCGAAAAGGTTTCCACGAGCGGCCGCCAGCTCGAAGCCTCGGCGCTGTTCCGTGCCGCGCGGGCACTCCAGGCAGTCCAAGACCAGTGGGAGGCTCCCGACCGAGAGCGTCGTCTCGACGAGGCCCTGAAGCTGAATCAGCGGCTTTGGACCTTCTTTCAGACCGAGCTGGCGTCGGATGACAATCCGCTGCCGCGCGACCTCAAGGTGCAGCTGCTCAATTTGATCGAGTTCATCGACAAGCGAACCTTCGATGTGATGGCGTTCCCGACGGCGGCCAAGCTCCGGGTCCTGATCGACATCAACCGGAATGTTGCGGCCGGTCTTTCCGCTGCGCCGACCGGGGTGGCGGCCTGAACAGACGCCGCGACGCCCGACCAGAACGAGAACGCCGCCCTGATTCGGGGCGGCGTCGTCGTTTACCGTGGCGATGGCTGCGGTGGTGCGGGGTCTACCGCAAGTAGTCGGTCAGGCTCAGGTTGATCAGGCGGCTGGTGGCGGCGTAGGACGCCTGCAGGGTCGTCTGCAACGAGAGAATCGAGGCAATCGACTCCTCGAGCGGAATCTTCTGGATGGACGACTGGACGTTCACCAGGTCGTTCTTCACGACGGTGTTTCTGGCCAGCGTGGCGGCAACGTAGTTCCCGGTCGTTGCCGTCTCGGTGCGGGAGACCTGGAGCGCCTGGCTGGCGTCGAACACCGCTGCCACGCGGGTGTCGACCTGAGCCTCGGTTTGGCCGTTGGCCGGGTCGATGGCGTCGCGGAGTTCGCGGAGCGCCAGGAGTGCCGGGGCCAGGTACTCGTCACCCGTGTGGTTCGGCGCAATCTGAACGCCTTGAGCGATCTCGACCTTCCGTTTGCTGGAATCACCCTGGTAATCGCCCAGGGTGGCTCCGGGGGTTGCGTCGAACGGAGGAGTCAGGGACTGGCCCCCGGCCAGGATGTACTCGTTGCCGATTCGGGTGTTCCCGAGTGATACGGCGGTGGCAAGAAGCCGGTCGATGTGCTCGACGGCTGCCTGTCGCTGGGTGGTCTGGTCGGCCGTGTACGGCGGGTTACCCCGGGTAAAGCTGAGGGCGAAATCGCGACCCTCGCGGAGCAACTCGTCGACCTGCTTGAGAACGGCTTCCTCAGCGCCGAGGCGGAGTTGAGCATTCGTCGCGTTCTTGGTGTACTGGTCGATGGCGGTGGTGTCCCGCCTGGCCAGGAGCAGCCGGGCAGTTCCCATGGGGTCCTGTTCGACCCGGTCGAAGCGCTTCCCGGTCGCCACCTGATGTTGTAACTCGGCGATCCGTGCCAAGTTACCCTGCAGGTCGCGGAGCATCTGATCGCGTTGCCCCAGGCTGGTAATCCTCACGTACTTCGCTCCTCGCCGATGGACCCGCCTCGGGCGGACTAACTATATTCGATTATCGGCCCGAACGCTGCAAACCTTGAGCCACACCACGGAGGGGCATGGCAACCATCCTGTGCGTCGATGACGAGCCGTCGGTTGGCGTCGTTCTCGAGGCGGCGCTGACGAAACTTGGTCATACGCCGATCCTGGCAAACAGCGTCGACGAAGCGATGAAGGCCGTTGGTCGGCAGCAGTTCGAGCTGATCATCTCGGACTATCGGATGCCCAGCGCCACGGGTCTCGACCTGCTGTCGCAACTGGAAAAGGAGGGACACGGGATCCCGGTCATCATCATGACCGGATACTCCTCGGTGGAGCATGCGGTCATGTCGCTCCGAAGCGGCGCGATCGACTACCTCACCAAGCCCGTGCGTCAGGAAACACTCCGAATCGCCGTGACCCAGGCGCTCGAGGTGATTCGCCTCCGGAAAGAGAACGAGACGTTCCGCCAGGAATTGTCGGGCCTTCGCGGGCGTCGGCAGATTCTGGGCGACGGGCAGGCAATCCGGCGGGTGCTCGAGGTGGTAGGTACGGTGGCGCCGACTCGCGCGACGGTGCTGATTCAGGGTGAGTCGGGAACCGGTAAGGAGTTGGTTGCCCGCGCCATTCACGAGCAGAGTCAACGTCGCGATCGACCGTTCATCACGATCAATTGTGCCGCCATGCCAGAGGGATTGGTGGAGAGCGCCATCTTCGGGCATGAGAAGGGGGCCTTTACCGGGGCCACGGCGCGCACTCAGGGGGCCTTCGAGCGAGCGCATGGTGGCACGCTGCTGCTCGACGAAATTTCCGAGATGCGGCTCGACCTCCAGGCCAAGTTGCTTCGGGTCATTCAGGAGCAGGAGTTCGAGCGGGTCGGCGGTCATCAATCGATCCGAGTCGATGTCCGGCTCATTGCCACCACGAACCGGGACCTTCGTACCGAGGCCGAAGCCGGGAAGTTCAGGCAGGACCTTTATTACCGGCTCAACGTCGTCCCCATCCATATGCCCCCGCTCAGAGATCGGCTCGAAGACATTCCGGTGCTGATCAATCACTTTGTCAAGCGGGCGGCGCAGCAGCTGGGTGTCGAAGTCAGCGGCGTCGCTCCCGAGGCGATTGCGGTGCTGCAGCAGCGCGGCTGGCCAGGCAACATCCGCGAACTATCCAACGCGGTCGAACGCGCCGTGATCCTGTCCCGGGGCGGCATGCTCAAGGCCGACGCATTCATCGATGACGCGGTCAGTTCGCCGTCGCGCACACCGCTGCCTCGAACGGTCCCCGTCGCTCCGGCACCGTTGGCCAGTTCCGACGGCAGGCCGACTGTCGCAATGCCGGCGATGCCCGACAGCCTGGATCTGGAGGAGCTCGAAGCTGCCACGATTCAGCGGGCCCTGGTAGCGACCGGCGGCAATCGGACTCGGGCTGCCAAGCTGCTCGGCATCAGCGAGCGGACCCTCCGCAACAAGCTCAACACCCCCAAGCAGACCATACCTCGCTAAACGGACCCGGCGGCATTTGCTGCCGGTCGAAACTTCCCGCCAGGCCCCAGCGCGCAGGCGACAGGCGTTGGGGTGCAAGTTTTTGCATCGACCATAAGTTGTTGACGTGGAATGGCTTGTAGCGTTGACCCCTACCTGACACCCGGCTCGACGGCCTCGGTATGCGGCTTGCCCGGAGGAGTGCCGGCAGGATTCCGTCGACAGCGAGGGCCGAACGATGATCCGAGGACTTTTCGACAACTCGTCACTCACCGCGCAGCTGCGTGGGGGGCTTGAGGAAGCGAGCGCAACCCAGCGCGGTATCGGGCGGCGCGTGGCCGAAGCGCTCCAGGCCAGCACGACGACTGCCTTTACCGATGCGTCACAGGCTGCGATGGCCAAAGCGGCGCAGACCGAAGCCGACATCCAGCGGGAGATGGTGTCGCTTGCCGACACCCAGATCCGGTACGAGGCCGACGCGCAGTTGCTGCGCGAGGCATATCAGCGGCTGCGGTCCGCGATCGGCGGCGGACGTGGATAGGTTCTCTGATTTTTCCGTTACGCCGCGCCCGGTGCGGCAGTTCATGCGCTCGCTGGCGACCAGCGCGCAGGGCATGGCTACGCAGCAGAAGTTTCTCGACATCATTGCCGAGAACATCAGCAACGCCGAAACCACCCGGACGGCCGAGGGCGGCGCCTACAAGCGACAGGTCGCTGTTGCGAGTCGCGACCCGCGCAGTGGCGAGATCACCCTCCGGGTGGTCGAAGACAACCGCGAAGGCCGTGTGGTTCATGATCCGGCTCATCCCGACGCGGATGAGAACGGCAACGTCTTCTATCCCAACGTGGACATGAACGCAGAAATGGTCGACCTCATGCTGGCACGGCGCCTCCATGAAGCCAACCTCTCGGCGTTTCAGACGGCGAAGCAGATGCTCCGCCGAGCCATCGATATCTGACATCCCCTACGGATCTACTCATGCGCATTGATGGTCTTGGTTATCAGCCGGAACTGATCTCGCGGACTCCGGTCCAGCGGCCGCAGACCCCGAGTCCGATCGATACGGCCGCTCGGGTGCTGTCGAACGAAGAGCGGAATTATTTCGCCGAGCTGGAGTTGATGGGCCCGGTGACCTACGGTCGTGGCGCCCGGACGGAATCGGCAACCCCGCCTGCCGCGCTCGGTCAGCGCATCGACCTTCGGGCCTGATCATGACGGCGCCGATCGGACCACGCGTGATCAGCCCCATCGAGCGGGCCGGGGGTGGCTTTCCGCTCGATGGCGGGATTCCGCTCAACGACAACGGGCCCTCGTTCAGTGACCTCTTTTCTCGCGCCCTCAACGATACGTCGGCGCTCGAGAATGATGCCAAAGATGTGATCAATGCGTTCCTGCGCGGCGAGCCGGTCGAGCTGCACCAGGTCATGGCGGCCAGCGAAGAAGCGGCCATCTCACTCGAACTTCTGGTCGAAGTACGCAACAAGCTGTCTGAGGCGTACCGCACCATTATGAACATGCAGGTCTAATGGCCAACGATCTGGTACATCAAGTCAGCAACGCTGTGCAGCGGATGCCCGGTCCCAGCCGAATGCTGTTGCTCGGTGGCCTGACCGTCGTCCTTGCCGCGGTGATCGGGGTCGGGATCTGGGCCTCGGAACCGGCCTGGGTGCCCTTGTACTCTGGCGTTGGGCTCGGCGAAGCGGCTCAGATGACGGAGGCGCTCGACAAGGCCGGCATTCGCAACAAGCTGACTGCCTCGGGCTCGGAAGTGATGGTGTCGAAGGAGGATTACGCGCGCGCCCGAGTGCTGCTCGCCAAATCCGATCTTCCCCTCGGCGGTCGTCCGGGCTTCAAGTTGCTCGATCAGCAGAATATCTGGGGCACCACCGACTTCATTCAGCGAGTGACCTACCAGCGTGCGCTGGAAGGGGAACTGGCGCAGAGTATCGGCAGTACGACCGGTGTCGAGCGCGCGGACGTCCATCTCACGATTCCGGAACCCACCGCACTGCGTCGCACCGACCGACCGGCCAAGGCGGCTGTTCGGCTCCGCATGCGTCCGGGAATGATGCTGGCTCCGGGTGCCGTACAGGGGATCATCGCGACGGTGAGTAACAGCGTCGACCGGCTCTCGCCCGAGAACGTGGTCGTGACCGATGAGTCGGGTCGCCTTCTTTCCGGAGCTGCCGAAGAACTGTCTGCCGGCGGGATTGGCGCCGGTAAGCGGATCGAGATGCGGCAGGCCCTCGAAACCTACTTAGGGGGCAAGGCCGAGCGACTGCTCGAGACCGTGGCCGGGTTGGGTCGCCCGAGGATCCAGGTGGGCGCCGACCTCAATTTCGACCAGGTCGAGCGGACCATCGAGTCGTTCGATCCGGACGGCCAGGTCCTCGCAGCCGAAGGACGGAGCGAAACCGAGCCGACGGCCGACGGGGGCGGTGCGCAGACCATCGTCAACAACACCTACCAGAACTCGCGCCGCATGGAACGGATTCTGACGGCCGGTGGCGGGTTGACTCGCCTCACGGTGTCGGTGCTGGTCGATGAGCGTGCCATGAACGGTGATACCGTGTCGCGCGCTCCGATCGCGGAGCGGCTCGGCAACGTCGAAGCGCTGGTGAAGAACGCGGTCGGGTTTGACAGTGCGCGGGGCGATCGCATCACCGTCCGAGCCGTGCCTTTCGAGGTGGCGGTCGTGCCGGCGGAGATTCCGTCGCCGCCCCGCGATGTGATTGGCCTGCTCGAGCGCTTCAGTCGTCCGGCCATTGGTCTGATTGCGATCATTGTGCTCCTGGTGGTTGCGTTGCGGACTCTCAAGGCGTTGCAGCCAATCCGGGCAGCAGGAGCGCCGCGCGGTGCGGAGCTGCCCGTCGCTCAAGCGGCTGTTCCTCCGCTCGGTCCGACGCCAGAAGCCGTGCTGCTCAAGAACCGAGTGGTTGAGGAAACGAACAACCGTCCCGAGCTGATGGCGCAGGTGGTGCGGGCGTGGATGACGGAAGGGAAGACCTGATGCGCGGCTCTGAGGTGACGCGATGAGTACCGCCCTTGCCCAGCGGCGCGACGCGCCGACGCTCGGGGCGACCGGCGTGCGCAAGGCCGCAGTGCTCTGCCTGACCCTGGGGAAGGATGCGGCCGCGGACATTCTCCGGCAGCTTACGCCCCTGGAGGTAGAGGAACTGACGCGGGAAATCGCCCTGACGGCCTCGGTTGACCCGACGGAAGTCGAACATGTCCTCGGGGAGTTCCGAGGTGTGTTTCAGGCGGCCGATGCGGCCGCCCAGGGCGGGCTCATCGTCGCCCAGGAACTGCTCGAGAAGGCGATCGGTCCGCAGCGAGCCAAGACGATCCTCGACAAGATCCAGGAGCAGATCACCGACACCGGGCTCAAGCGTCTGCGCAAGGTCGCGCCCGAGTTGCTGCTGAGCGTGCTGCGCGGGGAGCACCCGCAGACCATCGCGCTGATCCTGGCGCATCTCGATGCGCGGCAGTCGGTCAACGTCATCAGCACGATGGAATCCGACCTCGCGGCCGACGTGCTCTACCGCATTGCCCGGATGGACAAGATTGCTCCGGAAATCCTGGCCCTGGTCGAGACCGGTCTTGCCAACAAGACCGACCTGAGCCTCAACCAGGAGATGACGACCTCGGGCGGCCCTTCGGCCGTCGCCAAGGTCCTCAATCTGACCGGCAGCACGCTGGAGAAGGTGTTGCTGGAGGGCATCGGTTCGCGCAACTCCGAGATGGCGTCCCAGATCAAGAACCTGATGTTCGTATTCGAGGATCTGCGCCTCCTGGATGGCCGCGCCATGCAGCGGCTGCTCCGCGAAATCGACGGGAAGGAACTTGCGCTGGCGCTCAAGGCGGCAAGCGACGAGCTCAAAGAACACATCTTCGCGAACATGTCGGAACGCGCGGCCGCCGCGCTCAAGGAGGAGCTGGAGTACCTCGGCCCGGTCAAGGTCCGGGACGTGGAAGGCGCGCATACCAGGATCATCGAGGTGATGCGGTCGCTCGAGGATCAGGGCGAGATCATGATCAGTGGTCGTGGTGGAGACGACGATGTCATCCTCTGATCCGGTTGCTCGAGTCTGGGCGGTTGCTGCTGCCGAGCCGAGTCCGGTCGAGTGGGGCCTGCCCGAGCTGGGCTCGGAGCTCCGCAGTGGGGTCGATCGCGAGTCCGAAGATCTGACCGTCGACCCCGTGGCGGAAGGGCGCGCTCGGGGATTCGACGAGGGGTTTGCTGCCGGGCTGGCCCATGCTCGTGCCGAGCTGGCCCCAGGTCGTGAAACGCTGAACCGTCTGCTCACCGAGCTGGCGCGTGAGATCAATGCCGCGACCCAGCGTGCTGAGCACAACGGTGTCGCGATTGCCCTGGCTGCGGCCCGCTGGTTGTTGCAGCGCGAGGTCGCGGCCGACCCTTCGGTGGTCGAGCCGATGATCCGGCGTGCGGTCGCGCTGCTGCCGGCAGGATCGCCGGTGGAGATTCACGCCAACCCGACCGACATCGAACAGCTGGGCACTACCCTCGACTTCACCGAGCCCGATGGCCGAGCATTGCCGGTTCATTGGGTGGCGGATGCTGCGCTCGAACGAGGCAGCTTTCACTTGATCAGCCCGGAGCGAATCATCGACGGCCGGGCCGATACCGCCCTGCGGGCGCTCTATGAACGCATCATTGGCGACTGATTTCGGCCACCTGCTGGCCCAGACCCCGCGGTTCGCCGTCCACGGACGGGTGACTCGGGTCATCGGGCAGATCGTCGAAGGCACCTCGATCGAGGTTGCCGTCGGCGAGGTGTGTCGCATCCTGATCGGTGCCAATGCCGGCGTCCTTGCGCAGGTGGTTGGGTTTCACGATCGCGGCGTGATGCTGATGCCCCTCGGCGATCTCGACGGCATCCACCCGGGCGATGAAGTCGTACCGCTGGGCCGTTCGCTCTACGCCGAGGTCGGGGACGGACTGATCGGTCGCGTGCTCAATGGTCTCGGTCGGCCGATCGACTCGGACCGCCCGATTGGTCTGACGACACGGTACCCGCTCAACGCCGATCCTCCTCATCCGCTCGAACGAGGCCGGATCACGACGCCGCTCGCAACCGGTGTGCGTGCCATCGACGGCTTCCTGACCGTGGGCCGGGGTCAGCGTATCGGCATCATGGCCGGCAGCGGCGTCGGGAAGAGCGTCACGCTGGGCATGATTGCCAGGCAGACCTCGGCCGATGTGAACGTGATTGCTCTGCTGGGCGAACGCGGCCGGGAGGTCCGGGAGTTCATCGAGCGTGACCTCGGGCCCGATGGGCTCAAGCGAAGCGTCGTCGTGGTCGCCACGAGTGACCAGGCGGCCGTGGTGCGTGCCACTGGCGCGCTGGTCGCAACGGCCGTCGCTGAATACTTCCGCGACCAGGGCAAAGACGTCCTCCTCATGATGGACTCGGTGACCCGGGTGGCGATGGCGTGGCGCGAGGTTGGCCTGTCGATTGGTGAGCCGCCCGCGACCAAGGGATATCCACCCTCGGTGTTCGCTGCGCTGCCGCGCCTGCTCGAACGCGCCGGCACCGGCAAGCACGGTTCGATCACCGGTCTCTATACCGTACTGGTCGAAGGCGATGACTTCAACGAACCGGTGGCCGACTCGGCCCGATCGATTCTGGACGGGCATATCGTCCTGTCGCGGAAGCTGGCTCAGCAGAAGCACTTTCCGGCCATTGACGTGCTCGACAGTGTCAGTCGCGTGCGCGACCAGGTGACGCCGCGGGAGGATCTCGATGCGGCCAACGCCCTGATGGCGCTCGAGGCGACCTACCGCACACAAGAAGACC